>JBFIDQ010000038.1:0-13854 GCA_041603795.1 Chlamydiales bacterium | reverse complement strand
TCATACGCAGGCCACGTTTTGGTGCCGCCCCTTTGGGGCTAATTCCTTTATTTACAGCCACCTAGGGCTCACGCCCTAGGCTAACATCTGCCGGGACTTCGCCCCTAAACCTTGGCAAGAACTTTTTTTGTGAAAGTTGAGTTCCTATACAGAGATTAGCGTGGGGGGAGCAGATCATAGGTGCTAGGAACTTCAGGATCGGTATAAGGGAAGGGTAAAGTGGCTTTATAGGGGACGCCTGTTCCTTCTCGTTCGCAATAGAAAGTCAGTTGCCCGTTTTTCATGTAAGGAGACGTAATCGTGTTGACATCATAAATTCCATACGCGGAAAAGTGTGCCTTATCGAGGGAGGAATTTGATTGGTCACCTTCGATACGGTCAGCATACTCCTTCTGAAAAAGCAGAAAATCGTTGATTACGCGGTATTCTAGTCCTTGTAAGAGGAAGTTAGAAATAATGGCAAGGGAATCCCAATCCCCACTGTTGACAAGCGATGCTTCACCACTGAAAAAATCGGATAGTGCCGTATAGTTTTTGCCATCGATGCTGGCGATCGGGGCCTCGTCAGCTAGGCCAAGCGTGACTTCTTTTCCGCCGATAGTGACTTTGTGGATCATCACGTTCATGTTGCTGCTCCTGTGTGGTGAGAGATAATACGAAACGCGCTTTGGGGTTTGGGGTACTTAGGGAAGGACCAGTCCTTGTGGCTGCTTGTTCCTATGCTTCTAAATTTGGGCGCAATCTTCCCATCTTCAGCGTTTCCAGTAATATAGGCAAGGCGTCCTGTGACGGGGTCGGGGAATAAACCCAACGAGGTCTGGCCTTTCCAATTTGTATCTCCAAAGTAGAAAGGTTGGATGGCGCGGTCGTCTTTGACGCACTTCTCAAAGAAACGACCGGTGATTATATCCAGAGTAGGTTGGCGGAGTTCAATTGGGAAGCCTTGCTTGCCAAGACCGTCAGAGACTGTTTTCATAAACTCCGAAAAGCTTCCCTCTTTCCACTCAGCGGCCGCTAGGATTTGGTCAACTGCTTTTTTGTAGACTGGTTTCAGGTCGCTGTATAGAACTTTGCAGTTGTCCGTGGTGAAGGGTAGAGCATATAGTTTCTGAGCTTCTTTCTTTAGCTGGGTGACTATTTGATCCGAATCGGTTCCCTTTTTGAGTTTTTCAAGAATAGATGCAGGTCGGATCGATAGGGCGTGATGTGGAAAGGAAATGGGAATAAGCAGTTGAGGGTTGCGGCGGCAACTCTCTTTAAGTGGAGTAGGGAGATCCTTGACATGCTCCATCAAAAGGATAAGGCAGTGCTCAGGCGACTGTGGGGTAAATGATTGGCGCTCGCCACTGGTGATTTCTTGTGTATAGACGCTTTGAACCTCCTCCGGATTCCCTCCAGCCCCATACAGGATCCATGGTTTGTCGTGAGTTAAATCAAAATTTCGAGTTCTCGCAATGGATGTCAGAGGATTTTCGTTGGAAAGGAGTTGGAGCGATTCGGTAAAGGTGTCGGAATCAATGAAGGTGCCCATCTCAAGCAATGCTGTTTCGAGTCTTTCCCTTTCTGGGGTCTGCAGCTTCGTAAGAGTGATTTGAAAGCTATCCTTCACAAGATCTTGGACGGCTTTTTTGTATTCGTTTAGTGAGGAGATTTGCTTGCCGGTCTTTCTATTGGTAAGAACGTTGGCACCAAGATTCTCTTTATTGGTGGGATCACTTTCGAACGGGAGAAAAATGACTTTATATTGCCTAAAAAACTCTGTCTGCAATGCTTCCATGAGTTCATTATCGAGGTCTACCAAGGTATTTTCTTTTAGTACCTTTTTCAACTGATTGTGAAGGGGAAACGCTTTGCCTAGGTAGAATTCAGCGTTATAGATCGATAAAGCTGATCCCCTCTGTCCAGTGGAGGCTACGGTGTACTCATGGGCGCGAGAGAGAAGATGGTCGCCTTGAAATGTGGCATGTTCGGCTAGCTCACTAGCAAATAGAGGGTATGTGACCGTGGTGTTATCACCTCTAGGCTTTCTTCGTTTGAGGCAGCTGCTGGAGGTTAAACTGAGATAGTCCTCAAGGAGCTGAAAAAGACCCTCCGTTGAGGTTTGCATCTGTATAATCAAATTGGTGGCGTAACATGAACCAATGGCGGATTGTCGGGTGGGCCATAAAAGAGAACTCAGGATCACTTCCTGAACGTGGAGGGGGGTGATCTCTGCCCCTTCCCTGATTTTGAGCATACGGCGAATGAGTTGGTCAGACTGGGACCCCTCTAGAGGGACGGTTGCCTCGCTGAGTCGCATTCCAAAGGAGGAATGATTCTTAAGGGTGTCCAAGGTACGCTTCAAGTGTGCCCTGACACTTGGCTTGATGGTGAGTTCTTTAAAAGTTTTACTGTCCTCTAAAGCTTTGATGGCCCCTACGTTGATGTCGCCACTCTGGGTAAGCAAGGTAAAAGCAATTGCACGTGAGACCGACAAGCTGGTCTGTTTGTCGTGCAGGTTGAGTTGGGCGCGAAATCGATCCTCTACTTCTTTTTCTAAACCACCCTGTCTCCACGGTTCATCAAAAGCCTTCTCGGGTTGGGTCGCTCTAGTCCGAGCTAGCTGTAGCTTACTTAAGGCTGTCGCCTTTTCGCCGGGAGAGAGGTCCTCCCTCTCAGCAAAATCCAGGATCAGCTTCATACGCGCTTCTGTGATGACTGGGTCTAAAGCGAAAGAGGCTAACTGTCTCTGTACGAGTGGATCCTTTAAGGTTAGTATTTTTGGCCACCAGGGTTGTTTATCTTGATTTTTCCATAGCAGTTCAGCGAGTTCTAGGTGCCCTTGTGTGACAAGGCTGCGTAGCTCGGCCTGGCGCTCTGGACTGGTGGGTGTTTCGCTTGCCAAGGCCAGCGCAAATGTGCTCCTCTTGCGCGAGCAGAGCAGTAGTAGGCCCCTAGAGTAGCTCGAAAGCGAGTCTGTCTTTTGATTGTCGGCGCCTATGATTTTTAAGATTGGCGCATGGGTCTCGCTATCTAGCGATAGGATCGTGGCCAAAGCATCATTATTGTCGCCGCCGACCAGATTCAGCATTTTTTTTACGTAGGGCACGTTCGCGGATTCAGGTGTTATCCGTTCCAAAAGTTTGGTCATGAGTGCTGTTTCGCCCGCACGACTTGCTTGATTCAATATTTGACGCTTCTGCGGCTGTGAAATTTCGCCACTTCTTATTTTTTTATGGATGCGCCCTCTTGATAGGGGAGGTAGCCCATCTTTCGATGTCCCCCTAAAAGAGGAAACCGAAGGAAGTTCTTGAAAGTATTCTTCTATCCCTATTTCATTTTGGCGAACCTCACTCCAAATAGAGGACAAGACACTTTCGCGGTTTGGGGCGGCGCTAGAAGCGTCCTCATGCGCCATGGCGGTGACAAAGCGATGTCGGTTAGAAGGGGTTTTGAGTTGTTCTATAAACAGCGGAGGGATGTTATCAAAAGTATCGGGCAGATGACATAGGAGAAGTGGTCCCCCCTTCATTTCGATCGCTAGGACGCTTTTCAATTTCGTTTTCTCTGATTTCGCGACCGATGCGACCCGGCCTAGCACTTTTGAATTGTCGTAATAATTTTTGATCAGATGTAGAAACTCTGCTTCGTCGATTTTTTCCGATATTTCTTCAGCATGCTTGAGGGGGTTCTCGTATTTATTTTTGTCATTAAGCATGCTAATAAATTCTGGACGCAGGCTGGGGTACTTTTTGCAAAGTGCGATGCAATTTTGCAGTTTCCTTGTTTCCTCGGAATAGCCATAGAGACTACCCGTTTTTCCCCGAATGTTCTCTATGGCGTAATCCAAGAGGGCTTCTGTAGGCTCTATTGAGGAAAAGAGCTCCGCAAACTCTATGATTATAGGGAAAAGTTCGGGGTATGTACTTGCGAACGCCTCCATTTTTTTGAGTAGGGTTCCGGTAGATTTGCCACAGTCTTTCAGCTTTTCACCAATCGTATTTTGGTTCCACTCAGCGATATCCATTTCGCCTGGTCGAAGGAGTTTATTCAACCAATCGAGGTAACGCTGCGCTGAGCCGGGACATTTTGTAGTGACCGTTTCAACAAGTGCAGCCATCACTTGAGGGTCTTCCCAAGGGGCCAGTTTTAATAGGAGACTTCTTTCCCCTTTGTCTTTTAGGAACTTAACGAGTTGGTCTATGGTGATCTTGTGAGGGTCGGTTTTGCCTTTTAGGAACTCATTCCAAATAGAAAGCTTGTCTTCTGGCAAAGCGAGAAGTAGTTCTATGACGTTTTTATTACCCTCTAGAAAAAGAACTGTAACTCGATCGAGCAAGGCAGTAGCTTGCTTCTTAGAAAGACGGTTCGCTTCAAGCTCACGTGTCATCCACTTTGCTAGCGGGCGGGATTGATCGAGATATTTAGAGTTGAACATTTTACTAGGTGCATCAATCTTAGTTACTCGTTTGGCGCCAAAAAGGAATTCCAGACTTGATTCAGCTTCTGGCAGGTACAACCATACGCCTTGCCAATCCCCCCATGCTTTTATTTTGGACGCATCTCCGTAGGATGTACTGAGAAGGTGGTATCGTAACCCATCCGGAGTAGCGCTGCTTACAACTTTTTTAAACTCCAGTTCAGTAATTTTACCATCGGAGAGCAGGGTGAAGGCACCAGTGACATCGTAAGGGTGGGTCTTCTTTAGTTCCAGAACGGACGTCCCAGCAATTCTTAGGATCCCCTTCCAAGCATCAAGCCTCTTCCTTACGTCCCTGTAGTTGCCGTAGTTGCCGAAAATATACTCCACCAGCTGTGCCGCGAAGGTGCTGTCCTTAAAAGGAACCTTTTCATTTAGGTCACAGAGGAAGTCTACAGCTTCTTCGACCGGAGAAGGTATTTCGGTTTTCTGGTCCTGCAGGTTGAATAGTATTTGATGAGTGGTGGACTCTGTCAGTGGAATCTTACTTGCTGACAAGGTCGAGATATATCTCATACATTCTTCATAAGGCTCTATCCCAGGAAGCTTGTATATTATCCTCAAAGTCTGCGCTAGATTTATTTCTTGTTGCAACTTCATCACCAGCCATGTTCTGTGCGGTTCCGGTAGCTTTTCGAGTTTTTCGTTCAGAGGTTGATAGAGCTCGAGAACCGTGGCGGGCTCCTCTTCCACCACGCCGATGGTCTCTTGCACGATAGGTTCAGGCTCGGCCGCTGCAATCACGGCAGGCTCCACTTTCCTTTCTTTTGCGACCTCTTCCACCGTGCCGGTGGTCTCTTGCTCAATTGGAATTTCCTTTGTAAGCATGGCCTCCTGCTGGGTCCCTCCTCCTACTTCGGAGTCCGGAGGTGTCTGCGGCTGTGAGAAGTGTCGTTCCACAACCCTTGTTGTCCGTTCCGCCATCTCAGCCGAGGGTCCTTCAAAATACAAAGAAAATGTTCGGTGGGCAAGGGCGTTGTAAATCAGTGGAATTATAACAAAGGGTGTCATAAGGCACCCCAAACAAAAGCCTGTCACTTTTCCATAGAGCCCATTATCTCCCCTGACAACATTTTTATTTAAATGATCACATCCGGCATTCCACTGGGCTCTTGCCTTATGTAAAATATTCATTTTATTAACATCCCAATATTGTCTATTTATTTACCTACTTTTACGTTGCCTAGCGCAATCTAGGAGAGTCGATCTAAATCGGCGTCCTATAATTACAATTATAAAAATAATATATATTCACGTCAAGTTTTTGGTGAAATTAAAGTATAGTAGGGAAAAAATTTTGTTAATTAGTTTCTTGTAAATGGCGGTGTGATGTTTTCATCACGAAAGCAAAGCCTCGTTATCGAGAGGTAAGGCTAAATTGCAATGCGTTGTAGCCGACAACACCCATAACCAAAACTGCCGCCGTGGGGTCTTCTCCTCTCAGGTATTCGGTGAATTAGGAGTGGTTAGAGCTGGTACGAAGATACGCCCTGCTTAGACGTAGCTGTTTAGGAAATCTGCAAGGCTGCTCTCTGATGCTCTTGGAACCACAAAAGTGCTTCGATGGGAGGGCGAAACCCAAGCGTTTTCCGTGGACGCGAGTTCAGGAGACTTTCTATCCGAATCATTTCTTGATCAGAGGCCGAGCTTGTAGTTTTGTAAGCTACTGAGTATGAGATTTTTTTCTGCACTACAGATTTTGTAGTCTTGATGAAATTCAGACAACGACCTGGAAGCTGCGGTAGGTTCAGAGCTTTGTCGATCTCGCGACAGGAGCTTTCCGGCTTGGCGCTGGTGCGAATATGAGCTCTCTGTCCAGTTTGAAGCTGCCTGTGTAAGCGCAACGTGATCATGTCACCCCTAAGGAAGCTGCAGGCTGCGAGGGAGAATTAACTGAATTTGGTGGTGATAAGCAGAAAATATGGTTCATCCTGACAATTGGGCCTTCTGAGCACTGGGCGAGTTGAATAGTCGGAATCTTTCTAAATGCCAAGTTTTGTGAAAGGCTGCTGACAACTACAGCAGTTCCCGCTGGAATTTTACGTGCCCGAGTCCGAGCCCACGCACGGATAGGTCATTTTTGCTGCAATATCTACGAAGATGCGCACTTCATCCATCTAGTAATCAAAAGGATAGATCCCAGCTGGAATTGCTGTGACAACTATGACTCAGCAGAGTTCTGAACAATTGGAGTAGAAGAAATGCCTAAATTTTGAGAACGAAGCTTAGGGAAAACTAGGAACGAAGAGAGGCCAACGCTAGACGATACAATTTACAAATGAATTTGGACTTGACTAGCGGAGCCGTCTGCTAAACCCGACAGTGGGGACGAAAGGCCCCCAAGTGTGATGAATCGGAATAAAGAAGGACACCAGGAAGCTGCTCGCTACACCTGCCTTCAAGCAGATGAAGGCATTGTTGTACGAGCAGCTTCCTGAGTAGCCAACGACTTACGACCGAAGAGCTCGTAATCGACGAAAACCAATCATCGAAAGTCCCATGCCAAGCAATGCGTAGGTACCAGGTTCAGGCACCGGTATAGCACGAACGTAGACACTTATATGGCTGATGTCTTTTGGGTTAGAGCTAGTCGTGTTCAAAAAGGGAGTTTTATAATTCCCGCTAAGCTCACCACTCTTGATTAGATAACCAACGTATGTATCGGGCTGATCATCTCCATCTTTCAGCACCATCATGACATCTGAGTAGAGACTCCATGTACTGGCATTATCAAATGCCCAAGTACCCATTTGCAGGTTTGCAATGAGGCCAGCGCCCGAGTTTAGATTTAGCAGAACAGTATTAGGATCAGAGCCCGCTATTCCCGTCTCCTCATCCTTCACATCAAATACCCAGTCGCTAAAGCCAAACATCATATCGAAATTGACTTGGCTCTGCGAATCGTTATTTATGTTTCCAATTTCACAGCCCATATTGAGCGTTACGTTGTCGCCAATGGGCTGATCGAAGCCTATATTGTTAGGACAAATAGAGCCCTCAGCGATCCCAGCGCTCAATAACAGAGCGCATATAGCTGTAACTGGCCCATTTTTCATGCCTTTGGAGAAGGTGAAAACTTTAAAATTATTCATTATAAAACACCTTTATGTCGCGTTTATTTAAAAAAGTTATTAACAGCAATAAACTAGTGCCTCCAGATCTAGTCACCCAAAGAGATCACTCCCTCCAATAGGATGAAGATTTTATTTTTTTTCTCTTCTATCTGCTGTTAATCATTATTTTATCAATTATAATTAACATTGTCAAATTAAAGGTTTATATTTTGACTGCAAAGTAGAAATGCCACCTTAGAGTCAATAATTCCCTATTTTAAGCGTTCAGCAAAAATGCCTGCCTAGGCTCGCCTATTTCCGCATGGTTAAGCGTTTGATCCCACCGACTCACTTGAGTCTACCGTGATCTCCACGCTACGCCGCCTGGAAATACTCGAAGCAATAGTGAAAATGGTCATGATGTAACCTTCGATCTCGCTCATTACAAAAAATTTACGTTGAATAAATTTTCTCCTGTTCATATAACCAGATAAAAAATTTAGGCGGTTATATGAGTGCGCTCCAAACAACTCTTTCTCGAATCGATTACTGGTGCCTCGAGCAGAATCGGGCGCTTGCGCTGAAGATCACTGCGGCAGCTGAGGGTTCACTTGAAGCTCGCGTTTGGGCGGCGGCGATTACGCCGATGTGCGCTCTAACATTGGCACTTAAGGTGACCGTCGACGTAGCTATGTTTGCAAGTATGGCAGGGCGCTCGATCACTCATTTGCGATTTGAGATGGGCAATATTCAGCTCGGAGCAGTGATGTTGTTCGAGCAGGTGCGTAATCTGGCAGGAACAATAGTTGGAACGGCCATCGGCGTTTTTAATCCGAAACGCGCCAGTAGTGCCTTTTTGGTGCGCGATGCGAGCTTGCTTCCTCGCGTGCTAACTCCTGAGGTCGCTGCCAGGCTTTACGTGATCACCGATCGTGTGATGAGGTTCTGCGAAACCAATGACTTGGAATTGAGGCCCGTGGCAGGGTCATATCTCGGTCTATTTCGCCATAAGGGCGTCATTGCATGGGATGATGATGTCGATTTCATGCTGCACCCTGATGGAACGGAGAGGATGCGTCAGCTAATTGATGACGGCGTCTTCAAAGAAGAAACAGGGCTGACGGCTCTATGGGCGGACGAAAATGGTGGATGGCGCTTCTACTTTGATGAGGGCGAGGAGTGTGCAGCGATTCTCAATGGCACAAAATTTCCTTTCATGGATTTATTCGCTACGAAGTTGAATGCGCACAATCAACGCATCGAATATAGCTCGATTCTAGCACGCAGTTGGGCCCCTCAGGAGTACTTTACGCAGGAGGAGTGGAATGATACAAGGGAGTATCCATTTGGACCTCTCTCCGTTAAAGCACCAAAGAACCCACTGCCCTTTTTCAAGAGGGCCTTCGGAGAGTCAGCCATGAAGTGGGCGTACGTGATGTACCATCACAAAGATTTTAAAATCAGGGCGTTGCCTCAAAGGGTTTTGGCGGGTGAAATGGGTCCGGTTGCCTATGACAAGGAACTGTACGAAACACTCAGCCTAGTGCAAAGCGCTAGGTGATCAGCTTCACATAGCGTCGCCATACTGCTGGGTCTTCTAGCGGGCGATCAAGGTGAGCGTTGGTGCCCTCTTTTCCGTGATGCACAAGGTGTGTGGCTTCTGAAACTTTGGTGGCCTCGCGCATGATGTCGCTAGCAGCCTCTGGAGGCACTGTTCGGTCGTTGGAGGTGCTAATGACAATGACTCGGCCCTTTTTTCCTCTTAGACGCTGTAATTTTTCGACGGTGTCAAGGTAGTCTTCCTTAATTCCCAGGCGCTTCATCTCGGCTATGGTTTCCGGATCGGTACTTTTAATATGATGAAGGCCTAGCTTTGCACAGAGATTCATAAATCTTCCTGACCACTCTGCGGAACGTACTAGGTTATTGATTGTGTTCTCCACGATTAGGTTAACCCCTTCATCGTGGTGTTGCACCTTTACTATGGCTGCCAGGGCGCCGCCACCGCAAAAACCTGTTGCCCAGATGGACTCTGGCGCATAGCCCCACTCTTGCGTTAGCTTTTGATAGATGCTCTCTGTGTCGAGATAGCGTCCCCCTTCCGTGGGCGTTCCGGTGGAATAGAAGACGCCGCGAGGATCGAACATGCAGACGTCCTGCCCCAAGGCTAGGTGGCGTCCAATGTACTTCCGATCAAATACGTAGGCCATTCCGGGCGAGTCGCAACGTAAGAAGCATCCAGGCTTGATGGGTTCATCTAGGGCGTCCTCTGATCGATATCGCCGCAGGATGGCCACCTCGGTTTTCACTCTGTTAATCTCGATGTTCTTTCGCGGCCAACCCATCTTCCCTAGGACGTTGTCACAATACTTCTGCCACTCAGGAGTGGGGGAGGTTGAGTCCATCGGACGAATCACATCGATCATATGCTCTGAACCGTCGATCAGCTTGCGTTGAATGACTCCTCCATGCTGACGCACGGTCTCCTCAAGAGCTGAAAAACGTAGCAGCATGCAGTCAAGTTTCGCCAAACCATCGATAGCATCCACGGTGTGACGCAACCCACCCACCTCTTGAAGACGTTGAATGGAGCGATTGGCACGTGATGGGTTGAAGGTGATCTGTCCAAAATGA
Organism: Chlamydiales bacterium; assembly: GCA_041603795.1. GTDB lineage: Bacteria > Chlamydiota > Chlamydiia > Chlamydiales > JBFIDQ01 > JBFIDQ01. The sequence goes on along the minus strand of JBFIDQ010000038.1, from coordinate 3,708 downwards.
CGGAGAGCCATGCGAGTGACCGCTCCCTCGTCGAAGACGGCGAGGCCAAATAGTCCAATTCGAATGACCCAGGCCGCCTGTCGACTAAAAAATGCGGCGACGACATTTTTTATCTTCACAGCTACGTTGGCGACCGTCTGGGCCAACTCTCTTCCAATTGTGAGAGCACTTCCAGCCCCCGTACTAAAGGCTCCTACTACCGCTTCCACAAAAAAACTCCTTTGTATCAAGAATGCTGAACTGTAGCCCAAGGCGCTTTTAAAGCCCAACGGGGCGAAAATAGAGTGTCCTTGTGGGAGTCACACTCCGTCCTTCCTCGTCAACACAGGAGAAGGAAACTTCTCCAATATTTCTTTGCGGAGCTCTTTCAACGGTAAAGGGTAGGGAAAGTGATTCAAAGGGAGGAACTTTTAAGGTTTTGGGTCCGGAGTGCTCATAGCCCTCGTTCACCTGTAGCTGGTAGGTCAGAGTGGCGTCGGTCATGTTGCGAATGCGCATACGATAGCGATTGGTTTCGCGCCCATCGACAATAAAGGGCTCAAATTGCGTGCCACTAGGGGGGTAATCAATGCGGAAAGTGGCAATAGGCCTGGACCAAATTGCCCAGGCAAAGAGTGCGAGAAATAGAACAAATGAGCAGCCAACGATGATCTTTTGTGGGGAACGTCCCGGAATCGACCCAAAGGTGAGAACTGGACCCTCCTCCTTGCGGGAATAGACGTGGCTACATGCGTCAACACAAGCTCCACACATCGTACAGTCGATATCAAAAGGGGTCTTTTTTATGTCGAGGTCGACATAACAGGCCTTTTCACAGGCGTGGCAGGTGCCACACGGACTTCCTTCTCTCTTCTCCCAAACGACGTGAAGAGAGTGAGGATCTTGGAACGATTTCTGGATCAGAGCATATGGACAAGCACTTTTACAGAATTTGTGCTTGAGGTAGTGGGTGTCAAATACGAAGAAAAGAAAAATGGCAGTGAAAGCAGCAGCGTAGAAAATGGGGTCGGCTTCGACAAAGTAACAGGTTGTGGTCCACGCAATCGCTAAACCCCACCCCACCGCCAATGTAAGATCTAAAAACTTTTGTGCCTTCAGCGATCTTCGAAACCGTGGAGAACGTTTCTTTAGAGCTCGGGCGACTCCATCAAAGAGCTCGAAAAAGATATTCTGCGGACACACCCAGCCACAAAACACTTTGCTGTAGAAACTTGCGGAAACACACAGAGCAAACAAGGGAAGCATCAGTCCAAGAAAAAAAATGTGAAAAAGGCCGGGGACGAGTACGAGGCCAAAGAAGTAAATTCGGCGGTCGCCGAAGTCGAAACTGAGAAGGCCATGTTCCAATCCAACAATAGATACGGGGTGCGGCGCCACCAAAAATAGCAAAAGGACAAGAGCTTGGAGGACATGCCGGCGTCGGGCGAATTTTCCACCTTCTTTAAACTGTGGTGTTTGGGTCATTGTTTTTCCTAGTTTAAAAAAGATTTAACAATCGAGGTCGTTCAGTGCTATAGTAACGAAAAAGAGAAGTTAACATCCAATACAGCAAAGTGAAGGTGAAGAGATGAAGGAGTTCGATCTTGTCGTTATCGGCGCAGGGCCCGCAGGGGAAAAGGCTGCCGTTAAGGCTGCGTATTTTGGCTACAAGGTGGCCATCATTGAAAAACAGTCACGTGTTGGAGGAGCTGGTATCAACACCGGAACCCTCCCTTCTAAAACGTTAAAGGAGACAGCCCTCTATTTTTCGGGTCAGCTCGACCGCGGTCTCTACGGCGTTGATCGCAAGTTTACGCGTCAGACGTCTATCGACGACTTCATGTACCGCAAGGATTTTGTCTCCACTTCGGAGTCGCAGGAGATGCTGGAAAACTTAAAGCGTCACGGTGTGTCGGTATTTCATGGGAGCGCCGTCTTCGAAGACGCAAATACGATTCGCATTGAAGGCGAGCGAGAGCAGGTGATTCGTACGGAATACGCGCTTGTTGCAACGGGGTCGACTCCAGCTCACCCAGCGAACATTCCCTTTGAGAGTGAGCGAGTTCACGACTCGGATTCAATTCTCCATCTGGAGCACTTTCCTAAGTCGGTTTGTGTTGTGGGGGCTGGCGTAATTGGATGCGAGTACGCGACCATCTTTGCGACGATGGGGACGAGTGTCTACCTAGTCAATCAACACGAAACAATCTTACCGTTCCTAGATAACGAGGTTTCACAAGCTCTTGTGAACCAGATGAAAGCCAACGGGGTGGAAATCTTAACCAACACATCAGTGGAGAACTTCAATATCCCAGAAGATACGACGGATCCGCTCCGTCTAGATTTGACTTCTGGAGAAAAGTTGAATGTGGATATGTTCCTCTACGCAGCTGGTCGCCAAGGGAATACTTCTGAAATGGGACTGGAGGAGATCGGTGTTAAGGTGAGCAACCGGGGCATCATCGACGTGAACGAGCAGTACCAAAGCTCCGTACCGAATATTTACGCGGCGGGAGATTGTGTAGGATTTCCCTCCCTTGCGAGCACGAGTATGGATCAGGGTCGTGTGGCCGTGGCAAACATTTTTAATATCGGTGATATCCAGGAGATCTCAAGGGTTTTCCCTTACGGTATCTATACGATTCCTGAGGTGTCCACAGTTGGGATCACGGAGGAGCAGGCGAAGGAAGAGGGACTCGACTACTGTGTAGGACGCGCGTTCTACGAGGATCTACCAAGGGGGAAGATTTTGGGCACAAAGGGTGGATTCATGAAGGTCATCTTCACACGCGATGATTGCGTAATTCGTGGCGTCCACATTATCGGAAGCATTGCAAGTGAGTTGATTCACTACGGGGTCCTTTTGGTCGACCAGGAAAAGACACTCCGTGAGGTGGTCTCCACCATTTTCAACTACCCCACTTTGCACGATCTGTACAAGTACTCTTGCTACGATGGACTGGGTAATCTCTCGGGACACAACGTAAAAAGACATGCGGCTACAATCGACCAGAATTAGAGTGCCAAAAAAGTCAGATACAAAATAGGGTGGGTCATTCACCAATAGGATGCCCACCCTATGCATAAAGAACCCGTAGCCCTCTACACGTTTCGCTTCGTCAAGGGATTCGCACTCATTGCAATCTCATTGTCTCTCTACTGCAAAATGCAATCCGTTAAAATTGAGATCCACAAAACTGAGGGGAACGTCCTTCTATTAGAAGAGAGCGTGCACTCACTGCTCGTGGAGACCGAGCAGCTCCGCACGGAGCTGCTTGCAGAGGTGAAAACGTCGCCTAATTTGGGGTAGTCGCTAAATCTTAAACAATTCCAGAGCAGTAGTTTTTAATGGAATTTGCGGTTTGTGCAGTGCTGGCTTTTTTTTGCTGCGGGAGCAGCAGAGGCATCTAACCCCGGCTGGAGGCGCAGCCGGAACCCGGGGTACAGTTGCAGGAGGGATTCGCGCTGCGGGAGCAGCGCCGGCGAATCGTTACGCCTTGAACTCTATGTACAATCAACACTGCCGAAACCGCTACGGGCTCGCCGGCGCTGCTCCCGTAGCGCGGATTTTACTACCCAACACCCCGGGTTCCGGCTGCGCCTCCAGCCGGGGCTAAATGCCGTTGCTGCTGCCGCAGCAAGAAACCCGCACGGCACAAACCGCATACTTCCGCCACAAAAACTTATGCGTAAAAGGGTGCTTTTCAAGGGTACGCTTGGTTTTTTGAC
>JBFIDQ010000037.1:0-14099 GCA_041603795.1 Chlamydiales bacterium | reverse complement strand
CAGATACAGGATCCAAGCCAAGCTTGGTTCACACCAACGGTGTAGGGGGAGCAGACATGGCAGTGTACGAGGGAGAAAAAAAAGAGAGTTGGCTGGAGTACATGGAGAGGTTACCTACCCTCTTTGTGCGGTCAATTTTTCGACACAACTATCCCAACAATGACGTCGACCGCTCAGAAATCGTTTTTAAGAACTTTTTTCTCCATTTCCATCCCGTAAAGTGCCACCGTAACTCCGTCGACCCTTGGTATACTCTTGGACTCGGTGCCTTCACGACAAGCCTCTTTCTTATTCTTGTCGCCACCGGCGTTGTTCTCATGTTTTACTACATTCCTGCTGAGGATCGTGCTTTTACGATCATGAAGGACTGGCAAGACACCACACCGTTCGCGATGATGTTCCGCAGTATGCACCGGTGGGGTGCACACCTGATGGTGATGATGGTTTTCCTTCATATGTCGCGCGTCTTCTATACAGGATCGTACAAGGGAGCGCGGCGCTTCAATTGGACGATTGGGGTCATTCTTATGGTCATGACCCTACTTCTTTCGTTTACTGGGTACCTTCTTCCATGGGATCAGCTCGCTTTTTGGGCGATTACCGTGGGATCAGAAATTGCAGGATATGCTCCGGGTATTCCAGGAATGGAATACAACATCAATAAGGTCATGTTGCTGGCGTCAACGAGTGTGGGGCAGGATGCCCTTATTCGCTTCTACGTACTTCACGTGGCTGTTTTGCCTCTGGCAGCCGGCACGCTTATTGGCGTTCATTTTTGGCGTATACGCAAGGACGGGGGCCTGTCAAGACCTGCTGATAGAAATCGACCTGATCCATTGCGCGTTGTGCAACGGTCTGATACCAAGGAGTCGTTTGCTCCAGGCGTACGCAAGACATATGGTCTGATGGAGCTTGTGCGAGGAAGTTGTCCGAATGTGGATAAGGGTCCGTACAACTTCATTTTCACATGGCCTCATTTGCTGCGCGCCGAAGTTGTAGCTCTATTTGTCATGACCGTACTGGTTATGGCACTTTCCCTAATGGACGCTCCCCTTGAGGAGCCTGCGAATCCGACGAAGCCTCCGAATCCATCGAAAGCACCGTGGTACTTTCTAGGTTTGCAGGAGATGGTTGCCTACGACGCGTTCTGGGGCGGCGTTGGTATCCCAGCGCTGATCGTTGTGGGGCTGGCTTTGATCCCTTATTTGGATCGCAATCCGAAGGGAGAAGGTATATGGTTTGATCGCGGCAGGTACATGGCGATCTTCCTCTATACGACATTCATGACCGTACAAGGAATACTCTGCGTGATCGGAACCTACTTCCGTGGCGCAAATTGGGGATGGATTTGGCCCTGGACTGAGAACTTCGCCAGGCACTAGGAGCGAAAAGAGATGCGAGAGAAGCGAGCAGATTTTTACCAGATAACTCTCATCCTCCTAGCGGTGGTAATCACCGGCTTGTTTGGGGTGTTTATCTATCGGGAGCTTTTTCCTGAGTACAAGGTGTATCAGAATCGGTATGTCGAATTGGAGGAGTTGCGGTCCGAAACCACCGGAATACCCCCAGCTCCCTACAAAAGTGGCGTAGCACAGATCGTTATTGCCAAGCCTGATTTGGGTCCGGAGACGATTGACCGCTGTGTATCGTGTCACACCGCCCTCAAACTACCGCATTTTTCGCCGACGACCCTCGCCTATGATGTGAACGGGTCTCTCATTGTTGATAGCCACGGGGCTCCGGTAACCGTTCCCAATGATGAATATGTTTGGGGAATGATTGATAGGCGGATTGCCTCCTTACTGAACGATGATGAGCTCGCGCAGCTTACCTTGAATGGTGATCGTGCTGAGGTTAAGAGGCGGACTGCCGAGGCAGAAGGGCTCGCTAAGCTAAAGACTTCGGAAGTGCATGGACATCATATTGATATGACCCGTGTCCTGGCGATGCACCCCCTTATTGGTCGCGAAACAGCTCCATTTCAATACCACTCCATGGATGACTTTGGATGTACCTCCTGTCACTCCGGTAACGGGCGCGGTCTGACCACCTCGCGGGCTCATGGTCCTGTACTTGACGGACAGTACCACGCGGAGTCACACGGATTCAAACCAAAATTCCTGGAAGAAGACCCTGAAAATGATCCTCTCTTTGCCAAGGTATTCAACGATAAGCCAGGTCATGACCTGCTTTTTCAGACAACACCGCTACTTACAGGGGCCTTGCTTGAGGCAAAGTGTGTGCAGTGTCACACCACCGGCGAGAGGCAGTTGCAAAACGTAACGGAGTCCGTAGATCGCATGGCGAATCGACGTCAGGCGCAGCTCGCAGCTTTACAAAAGGGACTTGTTGATGATGAGCAGACCGTCGCCACTCTTCTTGGGTTGCACCTCAGTCTAAAAACGAACGGGTATCAGTCAACTCTCGACAAAGTACGTAACGGACTACAAGATCTGAGAATTTCGGATGCGCAGCAAGAGTCACTTGAGGGACATATTACCTACCTGACAAAAGCCACTCGATCCATTACGGGGGAGGGCGAGCCAGCGGATCGTCGGCGCACCGAAATGGCTCTGGAAGGCATTGAGGCTGACCTCACGCGCATCGTTGGATCCAAGGCGACTGCTATCGCGTTTACCAATCAGGCCACGTGGAACAGGGCTGAGAGGGAACAGCTAGTCGTCTCCTATCTATCTGACAATCCAGGAGAGGGAGCCTATAGCGAGAAAAAGGCATCAATTGAGAAACTGAGTGCCTCCCTGCAGAAATTGGATTACGCCTCCTCTCCACTTAAAAACTACGCCACGGCTCCACATGACGCACCCGATGGCGGTGCGGATATTCACTCCTATACCAGAGGAGAAGAGCTATTTCTTTCTCAGGCATGTTACGCCTGTCATAAGATTGGCGGACTCACTCGTGGTGGAGTCGGACCCGAACTATCGGATATTGGTTTGCAGTATCCTTGGTACGTCAAAGAGTCGATTGTTTGGCCCCAGGGCAACCTCCCCACGTCAACGATGCCCAACTTCAAGCTTGATCATGAAGAATTGGAAGACCTCATGACCTTCCTCATGGCGCAGCGAGGGGAGACAAAGATTGTCTCTGAAGTTGACAAGGCCATGGCGAAAACCGACTGGGAAGCTGGAGCACCAATGCCCTGGGAGAAGCCCATTTCTCCGTCGGACATCGAGCGAGTTGATTCCGCCAAGCTAACATTTGCCACCGAAGGCTGCGCCAGCTGTCACAAGCTACGTGGGTTTTCATCTAGCGTAGGTTTCACTGCTGAAAAAGGAAAAAATGGCGCCGAGGTTTTGGCTAGGGAGAAAGAGTGGTTCCGCACAACCTTTCCACAGTACCTGACAGGTTCGCAAATTGTTCAAGCCATCGACAAACATAGTGACGAGATTCAAAAGAGGATCTCTGCTGGAATTCATGAAAAGGGCACTCTCGATCAAATTGATGAAAAGGCACCAGATGGAGTCGCTTCCTACCTGTCCAACTTCAAGTATGCCTTTCGCGCAAAGAATGCGAGCCTAGCGGCCCAGGCTTCGAAGGGAGCTTCACACGTTGAAGAGATGCGCAGCGCATGGCATGAACAAGTTAATCAAGTCATGATGATGTTTGTGCAGGAGTATGGTCTTGGGCGTGACATCGGACCTCACCTTCACTGGTCTGGAGTCTACCGTGATGAACAGTGGCTCGTAGAGCACTTCCGTAAGCCGACGATGCACGTGGCCAAGTCGATTATGCCGACCCTTCCATTCCATGATTCTAAGTTCTATCAACTGACGAATATGCTGCAAAAGATGGCCGCAGAAAATCGCGATCGCGACCGTGAAGTGGTTGAGAAGCGTGGATTTGATCCAGAGCACGCTTATGACCAACATTGCGCCTCATGTCATGGTCAGTTCTTCCATGGAAATGGTCCAATTGCCCGCTGGATTTATCCAATTCCAAAGAACCTGCGTAATCCGACCTTTATGCGTAATCTTACTCGGGAGCGGGTTACTCACTCCATTACACATGGAGTTAAGGGCACTCCGATGCCGCCATGGGGAGAAGATGCTGTCGCCTCTGGTGCGGAGGCAAAACCTATTCTTTCGAGTAATGAAATTGATCAGCTTGTCGACTGGCTCTTCCTTGCTCTTCCTGGCGGGCGAGTGATTGAATCCGATGAAGATGTCCAAAAGTGGAACTACCAGCCGGAGGATTTTCTTCGTGAACTGGAAGATCAAGGGGTCGATCTCGATAAAGAGGAAGGGCTTTCCGCACTGGATAAAGTCTATTTGAGGTCCGTTTTACCAAATGGCCAGGGACTATATGTATCGACCAACCCCACGGGATACACTCCAGAGAATCCTGCCGTTAAGGAGCTGTTTGATGTAGTCGTGAATGGCAAGGATGCTCCCGAGCCACGTTCCTATTACCTTAAAGAGAGCTTCTTCAGCGCAGAAAATATCCACGCAGGAGAGGGTCTATTCATCGCCAACTGCTCACACTGCCACGGCAAAGAAGGCGGCGGCAATGGCGATCGAGCGACCACCATGGTGGATGCAAAACCTCGCATGCTAACCAATCTTCCCTGGCTGGAAACTCGTGATGACCTGCGTCTTCTGCGGTCAATCAAATTTGGAGTTCCGGGCACAGCCATGACCCCCTGGGGGGATAAAACCAGTGCCTGGCAGCGCTTGCAGATTGTGACCTATATTCGATCCCTCACCGCAGATAAAGCAGAGCGACTCGCTCTGAATAACGCCCTCTATAAAGCCTTTGAGCGGAGTACGCGGACAATTGAAAAGGCTCAAGTTGCGCAAGACCTTAGTACATCAGAGTTGAATCGTGCCTATACAGCAGCTCGAGCTGCTAGGGAAAGGGCACACCTCCATGTACAGGGTGGTTCACTTGCTGCAGATCGTGCGTCCGAGGCTTATGAAAGTGAACTCATCCTTATGCAGAAACTGAAACAACAGCAGGGCCTTAGTGGTACTCTCGCCGATCTTTCAGCGGAAGTTCTCAGGGAGAAAAAGCTTTTTGGCGATCTCGGGGCCACATTTATTGATAGAGATCTAGCAAAATCGCAACTTAGTCATTACTATCAGCTAGTGGCCAACAGTGGTGGGCGCTTTGAATTTGCTAACGGTGAGTTGAGACTACTCCCCAGCGTGGAGCAGGAGAAGAGCCTGCAAAGCAGCGTGGAAAATCTCGATCGTTACCTGAAGGAGCAGCTTGCTAGTTTCGCGGGAAAGAGCCATAAGATTAGTGCAAAACTACCGTCGGCAGAAAGAACGGAGGCTCTTCAGCAACTGAAGCAAGAAGGTGCCTCTTTTGAAAAAATGCGCAGGGAGCTACTCTCCACTGTCGAGCAGGTACACCAGGTGAGAAAGAGTCAAAAGCGCCTATTTGACGTGTATAGCAAATGGAAACGGGAACGGACCTAGTGGGGACGAGAGAAGACCATGGTGGAGTATAACGACCGAGCGGTCAAACAAATGGTGTATCCCGCCGTCATCTTTATGGTGATCGGGATGTCAGTGGGAGTCTTTCTAGCGTTTAACGCGTTCGTGGCTCCCGATTATTTTTCGGGTGAGTACATTCACTTTGGTCGATTGCGACCGGTGCACGTCAACCATGTAACCGTTTTGTGGTTGCTAAGTGCCAATATGGGGCTTGCCTATTTTCTAGTTCCTCGCCTTTGTGGCGTGTCGTTGTGGAGCCCAAAGCTGGCCACCGCGACCGCATGCATTTGGTGGTTCGCCACAGTGCTAGGGGTGTATAGCTTTCCATTTGGGACGAATTACGGCTGGGAATATGCGGAATTGCCTATGTGGCTTTTTGGCTTTATCTCGCCAAAAATTCTTGTGGTCATTGCCTGGGTGATGTTTACCACCAATATTTTCGCGACAATAGCCACGCGGCGCTATAAGCAGATGTACGTTTCGCTTTGGTACATGATGGGAGCTCTCATTTGGACCTCATTCAACTTCACTCTGGGCAACCTCGGACTTGAGTTCGTTCCGATGGGAATATCTCGCGTGAACACCTCGTTTTTTTATGTGCACAATTTGGTGGGACTGACCTTTACGCCGATGGGAGTCTCCATCGCCTACTACTTTATTCCCAAGATCTCCAATGCACCGATTTATAGTCACCGCCTATCCATGGTAGGGTTTTGGTCCATTGCCTTCGTCTATTCCTGGGTTGGAGCACATCACTTTATTCACGGACCCATTTCTCAGTGGCTGCAGACCGTATCTATTATCTTTTCCATCTGGCTGTTTGTTCCCGTTTGGACAGTAGTGGCCAACTTTTTTGCAACATTGCGTGGGCACTGGAAACAGTACACAGAGCATGCCAGTATTCGCTTTCTCATGATGGGAACGGTGTTCTACCTGCTGACATGCATTCAAGGACCGCTTCAAGCCCTGCGAAATGTGAATGAGATCACTTCCAAGACAGATTGGATCATTGGTCACGCTCACATGGCCCTATTTGGAACCTTTACCTTCTATGCGATTGCTGGCATCTATCATGTAGTACCTGCAATAAACAAGAAGCCGCTCTGGTCGAAGGGGCTAGCGGACTGGCACTTTACGCTCAGCTTGGTAGGCGGAATGCTCTTTTTCGTTTCTCTGTGGGTGGGAGGCTTTCTACAAGGGCTCACTTGGGCAAGTTGGGCGAATGGATCGACTTATGCGGAATTTCATAACAACATAACCGCGCACTCCTTTCTACAGAGTATTGGAGACATGTGGTACTGGTGGGTTTTCCGCGCTCTTGGAGGAATGATGATCCTTACAGGGGCCGCGTTGTTCGCGATGAACATTTTCAATACGATCGTCCTTAACGGACCAGATGCGAATGCGGAGAGTGGAGCATGAGTGATAATAAAGGACTCGTCAATAGAGTAAATGGTTCGGCTGTTCTCACCGTGATCGGCATCATACTGCTCTTCCTCTCGTCGATCATCATCACTCTAGTCGCCCCGTACTTCATCGATAACGCTTGGACCAATCCAGCTTCTGACTACCAGGTGCAGATGTACGAGGTGGGCGATGCGAGCACCTACATCAGCACCTCGGCGGCTGGAGAAAAAGATCTGCAGGTGGTGAACCACCTGGCAGCTGGAAGCACACTACTGGCGTTCACAGAGACCGAGGGTGTTCGCATTATCGCCCCTCAGCAATTGGAGCGATTTGTCACGGCTAATGGAGAGCCGATTCTTAAATTGACGCATCACTTGTTAATGCTTCGGGAGCCTGAAGGGGAGTTCTTGGCAAAAGCAGAGCGGCTACAAAATCAGTTGCAGAGTGAGTGGGAAAGCAAGCATTCCGATTGGCGCCAGAAGGGACTTCAACGCCCTCGATTCGAAATTCTAGAGCTGTATGCTTTAGATACGGACACGGCATTTTCCGTTTCGGAAAGCGATGGTGTTTTAGAGGATTGGGTGGATGAGGACTTTACCATCATTGATGGACCGAATGCACCCCATCACTCCGATGTGGGCGTACTGTATGTCAATAATCCCCGGGAATATCGCGTTAAGTTTTACAAATTCGGTGCCGATGAAGGGTGGCGTTATGATCCCACTGGAGAGCCCATTGCCTCGCTTGAGGAGCTGCGCGGTGATAAACTTGGATTTCTATCTCGTAAAGAACTGATTGAGCTCGGTGAGCATACCTTTGCGATTGAGGGGTGCTGGTACTGTCATACGGACCAGACTCGTACTCTGGTACAGGATACGGTGCTGAACGGGTCGGAGTCCTTTCCAGCCCCGCCCTCGTCGTCGACAGAGTACATCTATCAGAAGATCACCTTTGCTGGCACGCGGCGGATCGGACTTGATATCTCTCGTGTTGGAGTGAAGCGTCCCAGTCGCGACTGGCATAAGTCGCATTTTTGGTCACCTAAGACAGCAAGTGTCGGCACCATAATGCCAGCTTTTCGTCACTTCTTTGATGATGATCCACGTGGAACATCGGTCAACCCTTACGGGGTACCCAACTACAAGTTCGAGGCAGTGTTTCAGTACCTGATGACCAAAGGCACCCGCATCACCTCTCCCACTCAAGCGTGGTGGAACGGTAAGGACCCAGTGCGAACGATTGATATCATCGAAGGTCGGAGGGGCATACTGTGATCCTTGATCCCCACGGCATCTACGGCACATTGTTGGTATCAGGATTGAAGGTCTCCCTCTTGGGAATGAGTGTACTTGCCTTTATCCATTTTTGGCGTAGGGGGGTGCTTGATTTCGACGAGGGACCAAAGTACGAGATGATGAAAAGTGATGAGGAGCGTGACAATGGCTGATATGGATAAGTATCATATCGACGAGTATGGGGATCAGGAGGTGCGGGAGTACCACGACACTCCGATACCAAAGTTCCTTATGGCCATTTACATTGTACTTCCTATCTGGGGAATCTTGTGGTGGTCTCTTTATTGGGATGGAAGTCAGGGATTTTTAGATCGTGGATTTTGGTCCGAACTCGAAAAGGCTGCAGGCACACGGAAGGTGGTGGAAGCGCCAGCTAGTCCGGGTCAGAGCGAAAGGTCTTCTTCGTCCTCTTCTAGCGGCCGCTCAAAGGCCTCTAGATAGTGGTCAAATAGGCGTGGGTTGTTACGACCTGCGTGTTTTTCATCGGCTGGTTCAGTCACACCCCATTCTCTTATTAGCGCAAGGAAGGCTGGAACCGCTAGCACCTTAACGCCGAGTTCGCGAGCGCGGCGTGTGAGGTAGCGGTCTGAGGTGACAAGTGTGGCTCGCCCTGGGGTGGGGTAATGCTCAAGAACCTCGATGAGGTAGGCGTCGGCATCTTGTCCCTCTGGCGAATAGATAACTTCAAAGTTGCGACTCCCAACTCGCGAGACTCCTCCCAAAGCGTTGCCTGCATCGAATACAACAGTAATTGGGTGATTGCGGTCAGCTGCCCGATCAGCTAGGTCTGCGAGCAGAGAGTCGCGTGCCTTTTTCAGGGGTTGAGGTTCGCCCTCAAGAAGAAACAGAATATTGTAGCCATCGAGAAAGTAGTGCATCGTTTCCAATAGCTCCGTTTAGATCCATCAATTCTCGGATTTTCGTACCCGAGCCGTTTTGAAAAGGCGACTCGGGTACATTAGGAGCTCAGGCTAACGCAGATTCTAGCGATTCTTCATCTCAAAGATGCTGTGAATTGCCTTTACCTCGTAGCTTTGGCCCTGGATTTCGCACGTGTCGCCAACGTGAAGTCCACTCAGTTCCTTAGCTAACTTCGACTGGAATGAGAGGACATGCTTGTCAGCATCTGCGTCCCACGGTCCTAGAAGCGTGTAGGTCACCGTTTCGCCCTTATCATCAGCAAACTCCGCCTGTACACCTACACCAATTGTATCGGTTTCGATGTCCTCTGGGGAAATTATCCGCGCCTGACTGAGCTGCTCTGTGTAGAGCTTGATTTGCGATTGAATACGGTCTCTTTTCTCCAAAGCAAACTTGAATTCGGAGTTTTCTCGAAGGTCTCCTAGAGCCCGCGCCGCTTCGATTTCCTTAGCATTTTCCACAGTATCCACTGTTGCTAACTGATGAAGTTGCCCTTTTACTTTTTCGAAGCCCTCTTCGGTTGTCCAAATCGGCATGTTTTTCTCGTTCTCGTCGTCTTTCTTTCCACTGCTTAGAGATGGGTGGACCACCTCAGCTAGAGATCGAAGGATCTTGAGATCGTGTGATGTTAGCGTTTGACACTTCGACACGAGGAGCAAGAACTCCTCACAGTATTCCAGTGAAGAAATTTCCAAGATATCTCTAACCACGAGGAAGCGGTTTCGAGTCAAAATGGTGTAGATTTTCTTGGTAAGATCTCGGTACTGCGTTTCCTTTTCCAGGATGCTGAAGAGGATGAGCAAAGCTTCAAAGAATTGGCAACGCCCCTCTTGATCCGAATAAGGTAATTTTTCACCATCAATGAGCTTCTGGAAGAACCAGATAAACGTCTGAGGGTGTCTTGCTGGATTGTTGAGAAGTTGGTGAATCAGTTCACGTAACAGAGATTCGTGCTCTGTGGTGTTTAGTTGCTTGACCACGTAGTCCTTGAGCGTCGTCTGTGGCAAGTCGAAAAATAGAGTTACGAATTTTTCGGCCCAATTTTTATGACTTTCCTGGATGGCCACCAGTGCCCGCTTTTTGAACGCCACGATGTCGATTGCGTGGATAACGTCGGATAGCTCTTCTACGTCCTTTAAAAGACCCTTTGCAGAAAGCTGCCCTTCTTCCCCTGGGAAAAGAGTCTCTTGAAGGAACGCTAGCTGCAACTGATCACTTAGATCCAGATCTTGACTCTGTAGATCCTTTAGAACACCCTGCAGCCAAAGTTTGCTATCAGGGTCCCGTAGAATTTCCGAGAAATCGCGAGAAAAGCTGTAGATCGTTTGGATGATCTCTTTAGGCTTTTTCTTCGTCTCGATCGTATTCTTGAGACGCTCCGCGTGTGAAAGTTCTGAGTCGCGCAAGCGAAATGGACTTTTCACATTGGGCGGCACCTCAATAGAAGTATCACGCTTCAACTTGGTACGCGCTCCCTGCCACCATTTGGTCCATTCCTCAACAGGAATGACCAATTCACACATTTCGTCTTTGATTTCAGCAGCTGTTTTTGGTCCTAAGTCCTTCAAAAGGAGACGAACTGCCTCCACCGGGCTTTTCTTTGCTGTTGCCTCGAGTAGGTCTGGATTACCAAAGCGCTGAGCAAGGAAGTGATCGTTTGCAATAGGTGTGAGGTACTTGAATGCGTTTTTGAAAGAGAGGTATTTGATTCCAACGACGTTCTCAAATTCGAGTGAAATTTCTTCTCGGACCAAAGAGTAGTCTAGAACTTCTCCTGTGCCCCAGCCTCCGGTGTGAAAAACAAACTTCCCTTTGTCTAGGTGGGAAAGGAGGTCGTATCGGCTAAGCGCTCCCCTGAAATTCTTTCGATCTCTCAAGCCAATCAGCCGAATTTTTGCTTTGAAGAGCTCTTGACCCGAGTAACGCTTCTCCAAGACATTATATGCTGTATCCGCTAGTGCGGGACTATTGGATGTCTGCAGATCAAGGATTAGACAAAGCACTCGATAGGCGATTACAGGGTCTTGAAGCTCCCGCCACAATGGAAGGGCTAACTCTACATAACCCCCAAATCCTTCTTCTATGTCAGAACCCTGGACGGCTTCGAGAATCTCAATGAGTTCCTGACCATCTCCTACCTCCCCGGAGCAATACTCTTCCCATAGCTGAAGAAGTTTGTGGAGGTCTGCGTTGGCGATTTGCGCGCGAACCTCGGCAAGATAACTCATTGGCCTTCCTTATTTGGGTCTAATCTGGAGTTACAAGCATAGCACACTTTTAGATTTCATCCCAGCCCAAATAAAGGATAAAATCTGAGAGAAAATGATCCATTTTTTGCTTCAGTCGTTTCTTTGTGTTAAAGCAGAGAAGGAAATCACCGTTGGATTAGTTGTGGCCGAGGAGAATGAAGAGGATTTAGAAGCTGAGTTCCAGCGCCTACTTACGCTTCACGATGAGCTAAAGGGTAAAATAGACCAGCTCTTCGAAGAGGGGAAAATTACCCCTGAGGAGCTACAGGGCCTGCTTGATAACCCAGAGAACTTCAATTCGTCACAGTGGTTCACGATCGAAAAGCATCGAGATCGCTGGGATAAGATGCTGCGTAAGCAGATTGGACCGGAGGCAGCAAAAGATCTACCCAAGCGAAAAAAGAAGAAGAAAAAGGGAACCGGCAAGGGCGGAAAGAAGTTTATTGGGAAGCGCAAGGGGTGGCTGTCAATGGACTAGAGAGCGCTCGTTCAATCGCTTTTTCGATGGATCCGGTGTAATGGTCGGGATCTGTGCGATTTTCATAGCGCGAGCAAGCGATTTCGGACCATAACTGCCTCTTTTTATCGTCCTTTAATAGGGAATTAGCTAATTGCACGTATTTGGCGACTGAGCCGCAGGTGATGCTTTGCTCAATTCCAAAATAGACTCCGCCATAGCGAGCTTGCGGTGGTCCCTCCTGACTATACATCGTAACAAGGGGCACTCCGGCGGCCATGGCGTCGAGAAGGGCCAGTCCCGAACCAAAGGGAAACTCATTGAGGTAGAGGTCCATTCCTCGAGCCAACTGACTCGGAAACCTCTGATGGCCGAGGGGAAGCACACGATCAGCAACTCTCCACGCGGTAAATCGTTCTTTGAATCCGTCAGGGTCATTCATCGGACCCATAGGCAGATAGTGAGCTCGTGGGTTGGCGAGTAGGATCTGACCAATAGCGTGTTGCATCTCGCCCGTGACTCTCGATTCGAGATGATTCGATATCGTCGTCAGAATCTGTGCCCCCTCAGGCACTCCGAGCTCTGCCTTCGTCGGAGGGGTAGCATCCCAGCCATCTCTTACGTCGATGACAAAAGGATGTGCTTCCACCAGGCAAGGTGTGTCATGTAAAGCGCTTATACAGTGATCGCGGGCCTCCTCGGAACTGGCGATAACAAGGTCGAAGAGCGGCTGGTTGGCAGGGGTTCCGTGCTCAAAAAGAGCGCGCAGTGGCACATCCGTTTCGGAAGCGGCGATTAGATTGATGGCATCGGGACCATGAAAAATGGCAACGTCGATTTTATTTTTGGTCAGAAACTGATTCAGTTGAGCAGCACTTCCGCGAAAGTCTGTATCCGTTGGGCCTATCGTTACCTGAATGCCACTCTGTCTCCAGCCAGCAATTAGGGCCGGAGCACGCTCTGTCGATGGATCCGAACTAAAGGGGTCGTAGGGATACTCAGAGGGGCGAAATAGGAGTCGTTCAGTACTATAAACAGAAACATCGAACCGCTTCCGGTTGTGGGCGTTCAAAAGTGTGGTCAAAAGGCGGGTCGGAGCGTGGCCTTCCTTTACGATTTGAGGGACCACATGCACGAGTTTGAGCTTAGCGCTTGGATTCACTTTGCGAGGCGATCGAGCGTGGGGCTCTAGCCGCAGGGGCGTTGAGACGAGGCTCTTTATGGGGTCATTCCACTGTCGACTGTCCACCCTCCCTTGAGCCGCAAAGCGGCGAAATGGGCCGTATCTGGCCAGGCAATGGCGGTCGTAGAGGTTTTGGGCGAGGTTGTAGAGGGGTTCCGTCTCGAGAGCTCTCTGTAAAGCCTCCCAATTTGAGGCAAAGGGCTCTCTTGTGGGAGCTAGGTAGGAGGCATAGGGGCCGCAAAGGTTTTTCTGTTGTGCGAACTGAACTTTTGGGTCGTATGCCAATAAATAGAAGCCGTGTGCGGGATCTGCAAGCGATTTTGCAATGGCGGCGAAATGGAGGCAGTGGTCCAGGTGTTTCCCGTCGAGGAAAAGAAAAAGAGCCCGCTTTCCTTTCAGTGGATCGAGAAGCTTTTTCCAGTCCGTTCTCCAAGGCTCCATAAACAATAGCGCTGTTGTCCCCTTTTGCACGGTCTGTACGGCGGGTGTGCCCTCAAAGGAAAGAGGAAGGTAGGGAAAGCCGAAGGTACGCTGTGAGCCAAACGGAAATTTAATGGTTATTTTTTTTTTCTTCTTCAGGCTATTCCATTTGGAGGAGGATGTCGCAATCCCTTCTTCTGTGGAAAAAAGATGGTGGAGGGCTGAACAGTCTTTGGCTAGTTGCGTTCGAAGCTCGGCAGACAGAGGAAATGGATTTTGAAGCAAGTAGCTACCAGCAAGCCAGGCCTCTGTGGGGTTGCCGTAGACGAGGGAATCGGCAAAGTTGAGCAGTGCGCGAGAAAAAGCGCTGTGATCGTATTGTTCGTAAGTGGTATTGGGTGAGGGAATAAGGGATGCGATGGCCTCGAGGGGTCGTTGCCGACCGTAGGCCTTGATAAATTCTTCGATCATAATCGTTTTTATACCAGTTTGTACGGTTGCGGGAAAGTCCATCGTGGATTAGTCTGGCCAGAGAATTCTTGCCGAGGATGTGGCGTGAAGCTACTTTCCTCTAAGGGATTGAACCAGAGTAAGCTAGAAGAGAGTATCACGCTATGGCGCACATTAAAATTAGCGAAGGGTTGAATCTACCGCTTAAGGGAAGACCTTCAGGTTCTGTTCAGAATCTGGCCGCCCCACAAGAGGTGT
>JBFIDQ010000036.1:0-14109 GCA_041603795.1 Chlamydiales bacterium | reverse complement strand
TTATGTCATGGGCTGGAAGAGGCTATCACTCGCAGATACGGAGATAGCATATTTTATGATGCACCAGAAAAATGGGAACAGAAGTGTCAGGAAAATTGTTTTGAGAGAGGGCGCGTTATCCTAAGAATGTCACACCCCAGCTCTGCGCTCCTAGCCCCTGTTTTTTGCTTTGGCGGCGCTGACTGCGCCATCCGTTGATTTTTAGATATCGAACACTTCGCCCGGTTGTGCATTAGGTTCGCCCGGTTGTGCATTAGGTTCGCCCGGTTGTGCATTTGGGTAGTAGAAATTCTCACCCTCCTCGCCCTCTTCCACTGTATTGCTGGAATCAGGGTCAGGCTCGCCTACGGGCTGTTCAACTGGCGGAGCTGTTGGAGTGGGCTGCGGTTGAGCTAGGGGTCGTTGGGGAGTGATCGGATTGTCGTTTAGTATCTTTTGGATTCTTCGTGGCAGATCCATGCCTCGGCTCCAGAAGAAGATAAAGGATCCGGTTCCCACGGTAAATGTTACAATGCCGATACCGAGACCAACGGGGCTGTTTATCGCTGCCGCAGCCACGAGAGTAATTAGACCACCTGCTATTGCCACGACAACAGAGGCAAGCTTGTGCATAGCGTCATTGCGGTTCAGCTCGAGAATCGGTAGAACTCTTTTCTTTGCAATATCAATGGCACGGGGTGATGCAGATCCAGCGATAACGATGCTTTTTACTTTTTGATAGTCGTCATTTACTTCGCTGTAGTGGTTGGAGAGTCCGCCGGCAATATAGGACCCAATGCCAATAATGGCAGCCGCAACACCGCTCCATAAAGCTCGATTTTGGACACCCTCTCTCTCCGTTCTTTCTTCCTCGGTCTCTTGCCTATCCTGTCGAATCGGGCCACCGTTGGTATTGATGATAGTGACCTGTGGCTGTTGTTGAGTCGCCTGAAAGGTGGGAAGAAAAATTAAGTGCGTTGCTGCTTCTGTTCGTTCGCGCGCACTTCTTGTTGGAGCAGCTGCAGGAGGTCGCTCTTGGTGCTCATTTTGCTGGGCTATCCCAGGAGCGTCAATTTCTGCATGTAGCTTTATGATGAAATTAGTATTGCTGGTTGTGTCAACTGGTGGTAATGACATTTGAAATGGCCTTTTATTTGGTAAATTTCATGGAGTGTATCATATCTCTTTAAAGATTTGATGAAGAGAATAATATGTCCTTTGACTACAACGGGGAAAGGGGCGAGTCTCCTGAAAGCCTACTCTGTGATGCCCCCTCTTGCTGTTCGACTTGGGCAAAAGAAGTTGTAGTCCGCGACTGCGGATGGGTAGATTTTAGCCCATGGCAAGTGCAGCTCGCGAATGCGAGCAAATGCAGCCGTGGGTTTCTGGCAAAAGATCATTGTACCCGCGGAGGCGGGTACCCGGAATCTCGCATCGAGGATCTAAGGGGCACGTTGCTAGTACCCGCCTTCGCGGGTACAATGGGTTTTTGCAAAATACCCACGGCTGCATTTGCTCGCATTCGCGAACTGCACTTGCCATGGGCTAAAATCTACCCGTCCGCATTCGCGGACTACAACTCCTTTTGCCTGAGTTGAGCAGCAAGAGGGGTCTTCTGCTCAGGGAGATTTTGCTGTTCACTTGGCATCGTCTAGAAATAAATACTTGCCGCCTAATTACCCCGTCTCTATAGGTTGTATTTTTTTTGGAGGTTGCCATGGTTGCTTGTCCACAAACCCTGTTTTTTGAAATTCCTACGCATGGTGTGACTCCCAGGTATACCATTGGAGGGCTAACGGATCCTCTTGAAGAGAAAAAAGGGCCACTTTGGAAGCGCCTGAGTTTGAGAAGGGCCTCGAAAATGGACCTCACGAAGGTGACTTGGAAGAAAATGGACGATGTCGCGCTCAAATCACTTGCGACGGGTGCGGCACAATTCGATGATATTTGCTTCCTTTGGCCAAATGGAACGTGTCTGGGTAAAGGGGTGCCACGTGAGCGGGCTCTGGCCCTGAGGGGCCGTGTGAAGGCTGCGATTCGGGGTTTCACGGGCGATCGGGAGAAGCCGAGCCTCGTTACACTGCTTCAGCTATCGCCTGCAGAAAAGGCGCGCTATCCAAGGCCTCTTGAAATGTACGATGTCCTTCATCAGGGGCGGGAGGTGCCGACCACCCTTTCTCCTAAGCATATAGGTCGGTCCGTTCGCTTTCATGGCATGGAAAGATCTCTTCTGCAGGGGATTAGAGGAGAAATACCTGAGAAACGTATCCCGACCAAACGTTACTTTACCTCTTTCGATTTTAGGCAGGCCCTTTTTCTTGGGACCTGTCCGAGAACTAAAGAATCGTATTTTATCAATCCGATATTCCCCAATAGGCTACAAAAATTAAGCGCTCTTAAGCGAATGCTTGGCGAAGAAAGGCTCGCACTGGTCAAGCAGACCGCGATCATTCCCCGCGAGGAGAATCTAGTGGTGCCCAAGGGGGTGGTCCGATTCACCATTGCCTCTCTCGCAACGGACCTCTTCTATCGTCCGCATAGCGGCCCTGCCACGTTGCATCGCCTCGAGAATCATCTGACCATGGTGACAACGCACAGTCAATGTCTAAACATTACCTGTCACGACCTCTATCGGCTCCGCGAACCCCTAAAGGGAATCAAGATGCTGCAGCTTGAAATCGAGACCTCGCGGGGCACTCGTGAAGTGCTGCTTCCCCCTCATTTGCATCAGAGATTCATCACCTTCTTCACACAGACGGACTATTCGAGGGTGAATTGTGGAACGTTTTGGGAGCATATGAAGCACGGAGCCTTGGTGCGTGATCTTGCACGTGATGATACTCTCCGTCCCGGAGATTTTATTCGAATGACCAAGTATGGCTACCGCCGCTACAAGACAAGCTTGGCTGGTTACTACAATTTAAGGGCCTCAGAGTACCACTACATGATGTATGTCGGAGAGGGACTCTATCTCTCTCGTTTTGGTACAACTAAGGGAATGAAGGCCGTAACGCTGAGAGACGCCATGAAATGGTACCCTTATTTCCATCACAAAAAAATGAGAATCGTTAGCAAGGCCTAATTACATCTCGACAGGGCGTACTGCACGGAACCCGACATTCGGCTTGCATTCGTGTGGGGGAAAGGCGGCGCGCAGGGAAGCGCGGCATTCGGAAAGGGGGGTGAACCAGCAGCCGCCTTTGACGACGTAAAGCATGGCCGCATATTCCCGCTCTACGTGAGTAGAGAAGGGGTGCGGTTTGAAGATGGATTCTGTCCACTCCCAACAGTTTCCTAGTAGGTCACACAGTCCAAAGCGCCCCGGAGGGTGTTGCTTGACGGGGGAAGTGCCAGATTCCTTGCTGAGAGCGCAAAAGAGCCTCTGTGCATTCGCTTTCTCTCCCCAAGGGTACTGTTCGCCCTTAGTGCCGCGGCACGCCGCCTCCCACTCGTATTCCGTTGGTAGTCGATATGTGCCGGGAGGGAGTCCCTCTTGCTCATCGCGCCAGCGCAAGTACGCCTTGGCCATGGTCCATGAGACCGCCGTTGCAGGGTGGTCACCTTTCGCCGAGTAGCAACTCGGCTGGTAGCGCCCTTGGAACTCGGTAAATTGATCCACGGTAACGGGTGCTAGGTCCATGAGGAAAGGAGTGATTTTTGCCCGGAACCTAGGCTGCTGGCATAGTGGGCCATTCTCCGCACCAAGTTCCACCTTTTCGTCGAACGTGACTAGGGTCATTCCCTCTGGAACGTTCACCGTTTTGAGCTTGCGCTCCTGAGGGGTGAGTTGTGCCCGTGCTGAGCTCATCTCCTCAAAGGAATTGCATATATTGCTAAGTGCGTCGTCAGCCTTGCTAAAGCAAGCCTCTTGTATTTGGTCCCATAGCGGATCCAGTGTCGGATCAGTTTCACGGAGTCCCTTAAAAACCCCCGCTGCAGGGTGGCCTGTAATGGATTCCTGAATAAGATTGCCCAGGGAAAAAAGAGTGTCGTTGAGAGTCGTGGGATTGCCACGTCGTGTGGCGCTAGAGAGATACGGCTCCCATGTGTGTGGAGTCTGATCGTCCTCGCCCAACGCCGCCATCATCCGATGGTGTAGCGGTGCGATTGGCGCATCACCAAAGAAGAGGAAGCTTTCCCAGTAGCCCGTGAGCTTAGGAATCGGCTTTGGCGCGCCGCCGATGAGTCCCTGCTCAAATGTAATGTAGATCTTTTCAGGGACCAGTAGCTCGTGTGCAATTCCCTTCTTGTAGTAGCCGTTTTTTACCTCGGAAAGAGCTTGGATGCCTTGTGCCACTCCTCCGAATAGCGCTTCCAGGGTTCGATGGCGATTTTGAGTCGCAGTCGGATCAAATTCAGCCAACGTTAAAAGTACTGTCTCTTCCGGAGAGGGGTGTTCGTGCACGACAAACGCAATTTCCCCATGGCGTTCTAGGGCTTCAATTTGTAGGAGATTTGGGTGTGAAATGGTAGGAAGAATGCTTCGAAGAAGCTCGAAGCGAACGATGAAGTTTTCTCCATTTATGATCTCCGGACTGATCACTTGCAGGAGTACCTTATGTAGCGCGCCCTCCTTTTGGCCCTCGTAGAGGATGCCAAAGCGGTTACGTGAAAGTTCCTTAGTGAGGAGATAGGCCCCAACGCGGGGTGCCTCTTCCAATTTGACCATCGCTAGAAGCCGGGGTTAGTGTTTCACGCGCGGAATGATAGAGCGCTTTTTCCTTCTTCTTTTACCACTTGTCCCTGTTTTTGTCTGCGGCGTTCCAAACGAGACCTCGTGTAGACTTTCGACAGCGATAAAGGCATGGGAATCAAAGCGATAGGCAACGTCCTTTACCGCCTGTAGCTGGAGACGCTCCGTAATGACATAAAGAATTTCGCACTCTTCACCGGAGAATCCGCCACGGCCGTACATGATGGTCAGCCCGAGGCCCAGTTCGTGAATGATCGCTTCCGAAATCTCTTTTGGCTTGTCCGACATGATCATTACCGATTTTGTCTCCTCCATCCCAACAATTACCTTGTCGATGAGCTGGATCGCCACGATGAAGGTCATGAAAGAGTAGATAGGAGGATGCCAATCACCAAAGGCAATGCCCGATAGAGCGAAAATAAAGATGTTAATGCAAAGAACGACCTGGCCAACAGTGTAGCCATAGCGTTTGTTGACCAAGATCGCTAAGATCTCAGTTCCATCTAGGCAGCCGCCCACCCGAATAATTAATCCAACACCGATCCCTAGGAGTAGTCCGCCGATGACAATTACTTCTAGCATATCCCCAGTGAAGTGCCACGACATCCAGTGGTGGAGTCCCGTTACGGAAGCTGAGAACACCAAAATGGCAATCAGCATCTGTGTGACGAATCCGCGTCCCAAATTGCGATAGGCAAGATAGACAAAGGGGAGGTTGAGGATCACATAGAACGTCGGAAAGAGGTGTTGTCCGAAGAGCTGTCCGCCAATCATCGCGACACCAATGATGCCCCCGTCGATGATCTGATTAGGGATCAAAAATACCTCAAGCGAGAAGGCGACGAGCATCGCGCCCACGGCTATCCAAAAGGATGAAATAATAAATTGCTTGGTCTGTTTTGGTGTTGTTGTCATAGCGCCGTCACCATAAGGGAAGATGCTAGTAATGTCAATAAAAAAAAGCGAAGAGCCGTGAGGCTCTTCGCTTGTGTGGAGCGCGGAAGACGGGAATCGAACCCGCAACTTCTGGCGTGACAGGCCAGTGCTCTAACCAATTGAACTACTTCCGCATCACTAAATGGTGGGCGCAACAGGATTTGAACCTATGACCGCCTGTTTGTAAGACAGGAGCTCTACCGCTGAGCTATGCGCCCTTAAGTGAAGCACCAACAATAGCGTAGCAGCCACATTTTCCACAAGAAGATTTCTCGCTTGCCCGAAAACTTTTCGCGGAGTACCGTTTTGGAGCATGTGGCGACTCTCTTTTCTCCTGTTTCTTTTGGCGTGCTCTGCAAGGAGTGTAGAGGACTACCAAGATGACGGCGTGGCCATTCAGCGTCAGCTCGTGAAGGAGCTTTCTTATATCGATAATATTGCTGAACTCAAAGAGGCTGTGCCGCGGTTGCGGCGGCACTTTAATTCCATTGTTGAACTGATCATCGAAGCGGATCAGCGCCACTCCCAAGCTGATATCGCGGCCAAATCGTCCCGTTGGAGTGTCGCGTTGCGTAGCGAAATGATTCGTATCTACGAGTGGGAGGGTGGACGTGAGGTAATGGAGCTGGCTCAGCGCGAGGCACTGGTCCGCTTGGACAGAAGCAGATGAATCATGGCATCCCAATCGCGTTGCTCAATAGGCGAGGCAACCCCTTCGGAAGCCACCTTTTTGGCGAAGTCCTGCGCGATCGCTGTTGTCATCTCCCCTTCTGTTGCTTCTTTAATCAAACTTTCTTTGAATTGTGACCAGAAACTGGACCAAACCATGGAGCTGCCCTTCATCGTTTTGAGATGTTGCGTGAGCTCTTGGTTGGTAAAGACGTGGTGGAAGAAGCGGAGCGGATGTACATGTCGAATCTTTTCCCCAGCTCTTTCGAGCTTCCCCATCTTCAGCAGAAGGATGGGTTGATAGGTCGTTGCTAGGGTAGTCACGATATAGGAAATGTGCCCCTTTTCAGCGGTGTTGAGATCCTTAAAATAGGGGCGAGCGTGTAACGGACCCGCAAGTAGAACGAGTAGTACCAGTAGGGAACGCACTAGGTGGCTCCAATGGTTGAAAACCCCTCAAAAGCGTCTTGTCGCGCATGAAGCTCTGTGAGGTCGGTAAATTCCTTGACTTGCACGGGAACGGCCGCGGCAAACCCCTGTTCGAGAAGCGCCACGTCGCTTTCTGGGTGCTCGTTATCGACAACATTTCTTCCGCCTAGCCAGTAATAGGGAATGCCGTTGTGGTCAAGTCGCTCCATAGGGGCGTCCGTCCAGAACCCTCGCCCCTGTCGCGCCATGCGGATACCTTTGCATTCGCCGTGGCTGCGTGAGGGGAAATTGATGTTGAGGATGGTTCCTTCGGGCAAGGGTTGCTGCTGGAGATGCGCTACAATCTTTGGAATGTAGGGAGTGACCCACTCGTAGGTCGGCTCGTTGTGGTCAAGGCAGGAAAAGGCGACCCCTTGGAGTCCTTTTAACGCCCCTTCAATGACCGTGCCAACGGTTCCGCTATAAAGCAGGTTGCGCCCGGCATTTGAGCCGGCGTTGATCCCAGCTAGCACCATATCGGGGCGCTCCGTGCAGATCTTACTGAGGGCCATTTTTACGCAATCCACAGGCGTCCCTTCCACAGCATACGCCACGCAGTCGGTATCCCATGGCACCTCATGGACCCTTACCGGTCGATAAATGGTGATCCCTAGGGCTCGCCCGGATTGCTCCGTGGTGGGAGCGACAACGGTAAGGTTGGCGATTCCTTTGAGGCTTTCGTACAAATGGCGAATTCCCGCCGCGTAGATTCCATCGTCATTGGTCAAAAGAATATTAGGTAGTGTGGTCATTTGTGCCTCCGAAAAGGATAACATACCTCTAGTTCGAATTTGAGGATAGAGCCTTGAGTGAAACTGTTAAAGCTCCCATGGTTTTTTTGCTTGTGTACGTTTTTTTTGCAGAAGCTGCTGGTGACATCAGGGCACAGGGCCTAACTTAAAAAGCCCTTGAATAGAGATTTGCTGGTCAAATCCGAAGAGCCGGCCCATAAAACCTTACGGGGGCAAACATAGCTTACACTCTGGATTTTGCGTAGTCGGCGAAGTGGCCGGCGGTGAGGGCCTCTCCCACAAAAGATAAAGCTCGGACTCGGATTCGGCTATCAGGTAGTACTCTGCCTCGATACAGGTCCCACCGATTTTTTGCAGTGCAACCTTTACCAAGGGAGCCTCATGATCGGGGAGCCCTCCATAGGATTGACTTCTTGCAAGTAAGCGTTTGGCACCTACATGCTTCGCTAGGGCTGCGGTATAGGAGATAAGTTCGCGAAGAATCAGATCTCTTAAGGCGCCGCTGCTTCGTCGTGTATTGGACTCCATTTCTAGAAAATTGATCACCAAGTCGGACCCTTTCTTGGTGGGGCCTAAGTCACCCTTCTTGTCTTCCGCCAGGAATATCCATGCCAACGCAACAGCGGTACCGTTCTTGTTGACCACCTCCACCACGTTCATAGCTGCATCGATGTATCGTTCGATGAGCCCCTGGAACTCGGTACCATCGGGAGCAAGACAGCAACCTACCGCCTTGCCGATGGTTAGACTGTGAAGGGGGTTTCGATCCCATACCCGTACAACAAATGGCCCCTGTGCAGCTCCTGTGGCGCTGCCGGAGGTGCTATCTATAGATAAAGCCTGGAGCTTGGCGACAGAAGCCATGATTCGCCGAAGTGTCTCGACCAAAGAGGGGCCTCCAACAATGGAAACACCGTTGATCTTTTCTGCCACAGCCCGAGCCTTGCTCAGTTGTTTTGCGAGTATCGCGACCGTTTCCGGTCTACCAAGGCGCTTAAGCATTTGTCTAGGCAGTATCTTTGCGGATCGTTCCACTTCGTTAAGGCCGAGAGCACAAAACATCTTGCCAAAAAGGTTGCCTAGGCCTGTGAGTCGCCTTGCCAGTGGATCCTCTTGAGTTGAATGCACCTTTTGGTACCCGTCTAGTAGCGGGATAAGCGTCGATAATTGTGCCCAGAGGGTGGAGACCTCTGTAGCGAAGGGATCCACAGGATTATCGAACTGCCTTGGGCGTATCCCCCGCCAATAGAGCTCCGGGTCAAGCCCGTGATGTTTCATAGCTAGTCGCACTTCAGCATTGTGTTCAGCTATGTGTTGCCCTACAGGATCGTTTTGGGTCGTATCGGTTAGAAAGGAGCGGATGGCAGAGGGAGGAGCGCCGCTAATCATGCGCAATGCGATGGCGTCAAAAAACCAACAATGGCCCCTGTGCTCACTGCGCAGAAACGTGCGCCCCTGAATGAGAAGGGGTAGTTGATCAGCGATGGCTAGCGTGCGACGGGTGAACTGTTCGTCGTTGGAGCTCACTTTGGGCTCCGAATTCACCTTTGACAAATCGAGGTGTTGACAAAAGGCGGCAAGCAGACAGCTACTTAACCGCTTCTCTATGGCGTCCAATCTGAGTGTGGTGGGTTCTTCCACAAGCTGTTGTTCGATCTCACCGACAAAGTGAGTCGATGCATCCAGTGCCACAAATGCCTGATGCAATCTAAGGATGCGGTACCAATGTTCGCTCCGTACCGCTGGTGCTTTGCCTTGGGATCGTTTCCGGCCCCGAACCGAAAGCTTTGGATAGAGCCCACGTAGCAGATCGAGTTCGGCCGGTTGGGCCTTAGGCTGCAGATTCAAAAAGCACTCTAAGGGATGGAAGGTCGGCAGGCTCAGGTAATAATCCATGTGGCGATGCGCCTCATCAATACCTAAGATCCATATGAGTGATAAAATATACGATTCTTTCTCGGCCACAAAGCGGGTTGGGTTTTGCTTTAGGGCTGCGGGCAATTGATGATTAAGTTTTTCGAGGCGTAGAGCGACCTTATCCAGCAACTCAGCACTCTGCAGCCAAAACGATGACGGGAGATCTGGACATCTTACCCCCGAATTCGCCATCAAATGAGAGGTGGTGTGCCTCGGTTGCGTGCTTTGGCGATAGGGGATCTGCGCTGAATGGCGCATGTAAGGTCGGAAGCGTCGCCCTTGTGCTATCCCTAGAGTCAACAGGGTTTGAACATTATCTGTGGTGCATCCCCCCGCCTTTATGAGACGCCGAGCAATAGCATATACCTTCGGTTCAGAGGCATCAACCTGCCCCGACTCAATCATTTCAGCGACGCGTCGCGTCCAATCCACATATCCCCAATGGAAATTGACTTTATTTTTCCAAAATTTAGAGTAGTTGAATGGAGTAGCCGTAGAGCAATATTCGTAGAACTGCCGGTAGGCGCGTGGGTTATCGTAGCGTCTAAATCGCGTGATTCCCGAAAGGCACGTAGATCCCCTGCAAAGGCTGTCATTAATATCCTCGATCCCGAACTCAGATACACGCCAGGGTCCGTAAAATCCCCCTCTATGTCTGTCTACTTGAGCCTCTGTGAGGTGCCCATGGGCAACGCACGTCCCAAGAAACCGTCCCATGGTTTCTAGCCGTATTGGGGAATTTGCCATCCAGAACAGAGTGTATTCGAGGGTTTTGCTTGGAGGGGGGGGCTTGCCGCGCCCTGTTCTACGCGTCCGTCCAATCCAGAGTTCACCTAGTAGGAGCTGCCCCACCAAACCGTTGACCTGTTCAGGATCCTTTAGGCACTTGATCCAGCTTCTGAGCCACCCTGGTTGGAGCCATCCTAACGAACGGTGGATACCGGCTAGTGCATCGAGGTGTGGCGCACTCGGCCCTAGGTTTACAGGCCAGCCCGGCCTCTCATGTCTTGTGTTCTCGGGAGCCATCAATTGGTTGACCGCTTCCTGTAGTACAGATACTCCGGAAATCTGCTGTGCAACGGCCATGCAGATGACATCGTCATCACCAGGGATCCCTTCAAGAGCTGCCCATAGGCCACCGGCAAGATCTGGTAGTTTTCCCGAGTGAACATCAAGGAGACGAACGACGTAATCAAGGTTTGCGCCCCTTATGTAACAATCATCCTCGCTTTCCCTCTCCGCCAAAAGTTGGCGTACTTCGCGTATTCTTGCTGTTGGTACGGGAATACCGGCGAGCAAGGCAGCGTATACGATTTGCCATGCCTCTAGTCCATCCTCGTCAACGGGCTTCCGTAACTTCCAGTAGTCGTCAAAGGGTTGCTCCAGCCCAAGACCAGCTCGTACTCCCAAAGTGTAGGCTGACCTGACGCCTGGTTCTAGGGCGCTTGCTGCTATCAGATGAAGGAGGTGTGCGAAAGGACGAGTCGGTGCATTTTCCTTAGGTTGTGTGGCATGGCTGCCGCTGCACAGGAGCGATCCGGCTACCAATGAGGTGGCGTAGTTAACCTTTTTCATCAGTGCACCGAGCCGGTTTTGCGCAGCTGCCAAATGAATGAGGCGTCTTTTCCATTTTTTTCGGCAGGCGCTGCCGCTTCCGCGGGTTGCTGTCAACTTTTGCAAGCGCCGAACCTGTTCACTTGCCTCTGTTATTTTCCGAGTGAGGCTTTCGTGGTTCGCTCTATTCGTCTTGCAGTCGCCGCTCCCGTGTCTATTGCTCTCTAGATACGTCGTGCTGTGCAAGGGGTGTTTACTGAGTTGCTGAAGTCCGACAACCATGCTGATAAAATCCTCATACGACATGCGTGAAAGGAGGTCACTATGCATGACTCATTGAGTTGTTGCATAAGCAAAACAATTCGCATAATCAACTCTTAGCAACGCTAGTCCTCCTGAACCCGCCTCAAGCGCCCCTGGTAGCCCTCCTTTTCAACTTGAGTGGCCCGGAGCTTCCTGGTTTTAAGCCGCTCTTTTAAGTCATCGTAGGATGATTTCGTCTCTCTGCGACACACTCGCATTCCTTTGGGCTTGTGTTGCCTCCTTTCCTGGAGGAAAACTCTCTCCTCTAATTGGTGCAGCGCAAGCGCTCGATGTCCTTGCTCTTCCCTGTCCAAGAGCGACGAGCAAAAATTCTAGAGGGGTGACATTTCTATTTTGCATGGATAGATCCTTGAGTGAAATGGACGGCTGGGTCATTCTTAGAAAATGCTTTGGTTGGTGCTCTTTCTTTTTCTCGCAGCGCTCACACTCGCGGTACAGTTCTATACCGGGGTGCCTCCTTTTCCCTCCACGAGAGGGGAAAAAGAGGCTGTGTGTCACTTCTTAAAGGGTGAGGGGTCCATTTACGAGTTGGGCTGTGGTTGGGGTGGACTCGCTGTCGCTCTGGCGCGAGAGTTTCCGGAGAGGAGGGTGGTGGGAATAGAACTCTCGCCGCTCCCAGCACTCGTAAGTTGGATACGAGCGTTATTTATCGCCAACCTCCACGTGCGCTGGGGCAATTTCTTTGCGACGGATCTTACGGATGCAGGCGGGGTCGTTTGCTACCTGATGATGGGGCCTATGCCGCGCCTGGCGGACAAGCTCGACAGCGAATTGAAAGCTAAAACACCCGTGGTCGCTGTCGCTTTCCACTTTCGCGATCGCAAGCCTATCCAAGAAACGATAACGAACGGACTCATGCCTGGGGGTGTTGCGCTGTACCAATGGGAGAAGAAATGCTGACGGAACCTATTGCAGATTTACATTGTGATCTTCTCATGGCGTTGGCAGCTGGCAAGGCCGTGGACGATGTTGAGATTCGCTGTGCTGTGCCACAGCTGCGTAGAGGTAAGGTCTATTGGCAGATGCTGGCAATTTTCGTAGAAACCGGACCAGATGCGGTGGAGCAGGGCGAGAGGCAAGCTGAAATCTACGCTATGCTTTTTCGCAAGCATCCTAAGGATTTTCATCGTGGATGGACGCATCTGCAGTTTGATCCGGAGGCGGAGCCGAAGAAGATTCAGGTCTACTACGCGATTGAAAATGCAAGTGGATTTTGTGGCGAGGATGAGCCTCTGGAGCAGGGACTCCGTCGCCTCGATGGCTGGATCGAGCGATGCGGAAAGCCGGGCTACGTGAGTCTAACGTGGAAGCAGGAGAACCGCTTTGGTGGGGGGAATGAAAGCACTACCGGACTAAAACCCGACGGGGTAGTGCTCCTAGATTTTCTGAAGGAGAAGGGAATTGCAGTGGATTTGAGTCACACTTCCGACGCTCTTGCCGAGGCGATTTTAAAACGGGACCAGACCGTTATTGCAAGTCACTCCAATTTTCGATCCGTCTGTGACGTCCCTCGCAATCTACCCGATTCATTTGCCCAAGAGATTATCCGACGCGGGGGCGTCATTGGACTCAATGCCGTCCGCCATTTTGTCGGTTCCAGTCGAGCTGTCCTCGCTCGACACATCGAGCATGCTCTCGCTCTAGGAGCTGAAAAAAATCTATGTTTCGGTGCTGACTTCTTTTGGGAGGGCGGCGTCGATGGAACTGACTACTTTTTCGATGATTTTGGGGATGCATCGCACTACCCAAGTCTGCTCGTTGAGCTGCGTCGAGAGGGGGTAACGGATCGAACGTTTCTGGCTGACCTCGCCTATCGCAACGCCCATCGATTTTTTGCTGGGCGAATGGGCAACAGCATGATATAATCATTTCCATGTTAACAGATGAAATCAAGCAAGCAATCGAGCTGGCTCTTCCCGATGCGGAAGTGCATGTGCTCGATCCTATGAACGACAATACTCATCTTGAGGCGGTCGTGATCGACCCCCAATTTGAAGGGATGTCACTTGTGAAACAGCACCAGGCGGTAATGAAGCCCTTAAAAGGGCATTTTGCAAGTGTACTTCACGCGCTTAAGTTGAAAACGTTTTCACCGAGCGAATGGTTGATTGAAAAAGATGAGTTTTTACAGGGGTAAGGTATGGATATTCTAAAAGAAATCGAAGCAGACATTGGCGAGAATCCGATTCTTCTCTTTATGAAGGGAGAAAAAGCGATGCCGATGTGTGGTTTCTCCGCGCAAGTGGTGAATTTGCTCAACGGATATGGTGTGGACTATGTGACCCGCAACGTATTGGAGAGTGATGAGCTGCGTAATGGCATTAAGGAGTTCTCCGACTGGCCAACGATTCCACAGCTCTACATCAGAGGCGAATTTGTTGGCGGGTGCGATATCGTCATGCAAATGCACCAGAGCGGACAACTTGAAGCAAAGCTTTCTCCTGTTGAAAAGTAAGCCTGTTACCCACTCTAAGATGGAAACCCGGCATCTCGTGATGCCGGAGCATGTCAACGCGAGAGGCACACTCTTCGGTGGTGTGATGGTTTCTTGGATCGACATCATCGCAGCAATGGCTGCGATGCGTCACGCCGCGAAGGCGGTGGTGACGGCAAGCATCGACACTATCGTATTTGAGGCTCCTGTGCGCCTGGGCGATCAAGTTGTGCTCAAAGCAAGCGTCAACTACGTCGGCCGCACCTCCATGGAGGTAGGGGTTAAAGTTACCGTGGAAGACCCCGTGACGGGCGATTCACGCCGCGCCACCCATGCCTACTTAACCTTTGTCGCTCTCGACGAAAGTCACAAACCTACACCCG
>JBFIDQ010000035.1:0-14177 GCA_041603795.1 Chlamydiales bacterium | reverse complement strand
GCTTTTTCCTGGAGACCGTCTAGGCCGACCTGGCGCTATTTATGAATTCATTACACGGAATTGGTATTAGAAAGTGCAGAGATGCGGCGTCAGCACTGGGGAACCCCAGTGGCTCCTGGAGAGGTCTATATAAGACTATGAAGATAAGCGTCTTATGTAGAAATTAACCCCTCTGAAAAAAAGGAATTATTTAGCTCGCGACATGCGGAATGTGGGCTTCAAGCATACAGGCACGCCTTAAGCTCCTCTTCCTCGAGAAAAATCGGATCTGGCTTTAGTTCGTGAATTTTACTCTCCCGTTTTAAGTCTCGCTCGAACAACAACTCTCTTACTGTTCGTTCGACCTCCTCATGAAGAGACTCTAAGACAAACAACTTCATACAAAACTCCGTGGCAGGCTCCATTTTTGCCGACTCATCTCCTCGCGCCTCCCACTTCGAAACACACGCCTGGGTGACTCCAAATTTTTTTCCAAAGGTTTCCCCGGTCATTTCAAAATAGTGACGAATAAAAGCGATTTGTCCGCCTGTGAATGGGCTCATCTGGTGGCAAAGAGTAATCAAGACCACTTCCATCAACTTGTTGAGATCAATTAGAGGACTCCACTCTCCCCTAACCTCAACCATGGGCACGTTATGCAGCACAACGGGAAACCCGAAGCCCTCATAAACGAACTCTTTTTCTGTTTTCTTCTTCATCAAAGCTCCTCCAATTCTAGGGCCTAATTCTCCAGGTTAACAACTGTCGCAATACCAATGTAGGTGGTATTCGGATCATCGTCGAGTAGAAAGACCGGCACTCGAATCTCAAATCCATCGACCGTCCTTCCTCGTACCGCATAGTTCCAGGAGAAATGCTGCTCTTTCCACTCATCCTTGCGGCTCTCATGCCAACCCGTCTTGAGCACATGGAGAACTTGCGGATAGCTAATCTGGCGCTCCCTCTGTCTTGCACGAGAATGGCGCGTATCAATCACCCTGCCTGCATGAACATGCTACCTCACAACACCAAGGACATCCCTGATTTTTGAGGATCGTGGTCTATTTCTCGGTTTCACATGATTACCATCATTCCACTCTCGACCCTAGCATAGGTATAACTGAGTTGTTTTTTTCGTCAAATTCGCGGCACGACAAGCTGTCAGGCACGCAGGAAGGGCCCTGGCGCCCCTGGCCAAACCGACCCGTGTCATCTTCAGCATCTCCATAAGCACCCAAAAAGTAAAGTGTCCTAAATAACTTAATTGTAGATATTTAGAACATATTACACTACGTTGAAGTCGAAGATATGAGGCCTGTTTGGATTTCATTGTTTTCGCGTCCATTCAAAAATTCAAGCCGTTGCCCCCGAGACAAAAACGGGTATGGATAAAATACCGGTAGATCTTGGACATCTAAGGATATCTCTCGTAAACTTTGGGAAATAGTGAATCTTTGGGGAGAAATTTATGACTTTTTTTACCTCTGTAGAAGGAGCACCGGATGATCCCATCTTCAGTTTAGGAGCTGCCTGCAAAGCAGATGACCGCGAGAAGAAGGTCAACTTGGGCGTGGGTGCGTACAAAACCGCCGAGGGGGCCCCTCTGGTCCTTTCCTCAGTGCGCAAGGCGGAGGCTCTTCTACTCGACCGAGGACTCGATAAATCTTACCTCCAAATGGATGGGATTCCGGAGTTTCGCAGCTCCCTACTTAAGCTTCTTTTCGGCCATCAGTGTCAGGCGATTGCAGAGCATCGATTTGCCTCTGCCCAGACCGTGGCCGGCAGCGGAGCGCTCCGTATAGCGGGTGAATTCATTCGCGCACACGTTTCCGATACTATTTACCTATCCACTCCTACCTGGGCAAATCATGAGCCCTGCTTTCTAGCGGCGGGCCTGCGAACGGAATACTACCCTTACTACGACACTAAGACAAAGGGTTTCGATTTTGCGGGCATGATGAATACCCTAAAAGAAATTCCGGCGGGCAGCGTGGTTCTGTTACAAGCGTGTTGTCACAACCCTACTGGAACGGATCCAACTTTTGAACAGTGGAAGGAGATCTGTGCGCTCATGAAAGAGCGGCGCCTCATGCCTCTGTTCGATGCCGCTTATCAGGGTTTTGGGGCGGGACTAGAAGAAGATGCAAAGGTGGTGCGGCACTTCGTGAGCGAAGGTCACTTGTTGATGTGCTGCATCTCCTGCTCAAAAAACTTCGGACTCTATGGCGAACGCGTGGGCCTTCTTGGAGCGCTATGCAGCAATCCTGCTGAAGCAAATAGAGTCGGGAGCCAGATTAAAAAACTTATTCGATCCAATTACTCGAATCCTCCGCTTCACGGCGCACGTATCGTCACGGAGATACTGGGCGCTAGCGAGCTAAAAGCGGAGTGGATGGAGGAGTTGGGAAATATGCGCACGCGCATCCAGGAGATGCGCAAGGCGTTCGTAAGTCAGTTGTTGGCCATTGGAGGAGAGTACTCCTTCATGCGCAATCAGCTCGGAATGTTCTCGTACACGGGTCTAACAGGAGCGCAAGTCAATTTCTTACGCGAAGAGCACGCCATTTATATGCCGCAAAGTGGAAGGATCAATGTGGCTGGACTCAATAGCGACAACCTAGATCACGTCACCCAGGCAATTAGCGAGGCAGCGAGGGCACATGAAAAGGGTCCCGTATAAATCCTATGGGCTAATAGCCCTCGCCCTTTTTCTCTTGCTGTCTCTTCCTATTGACAGCTCACGTCGCCTGCGTGGCAACCTCTTAAGAGTCGTAACGCCGCTTTCACAGGGATTTCAAGCAGTAGCTGGAGTGGTGAGAGCACCCCTGCGGATGTACCAAAATTGGGGGCGTTGCGAAGAGCTGGAGCTGCAAGTGGAGCGACTTCAGGCACAGAATGCGCAGCTTCTGGCGGAGTGGTTACAGCTCGACCAACTAAAAGAACAAATCCCTCCTGTCCAAAGCATCGTCGCTCGAGTGATTTATCGCGATCCAACCAATTGGAATAGCTCTCTCTGGATCGACGCAGGAAGCGAAACCGTTGGGAATATGATCCACAATAATAGCCCCGTGGTTCTCGGGGACTCCTTAGTGGGAGTGATCGACTTCGTCGGGCCTCGACAATCGAGAGTGCGCCTGATCACCGACAGCGGCTTAGTCATCGCCGTGCGCTCACTTCGAGGATCCATTTTTTTTGCCAAAGGTGAAATTCAGGGCGGCAGCGAACCCCTCTGGCGATCGCCGGCTACCCACCTACGAGGTATTGGATTTAACTACGATTTTGCGGATTCAGAGGGACCCGCCAGAGATTTGCGTGAAACGGAGGGTATCCTAGCCGTTGATGACCTCCTTGTTACCACAGGAATGGATGGTGTTTTTCCAGCGGGACTACGCGTAGGACGAGTTACCCTCATTGATCCACTCAAAGAAGGAGCCTATACCTATAGCCTACAAGCCTCTCCTACCACAGCGAATTTATTTAACCTTTCCCATTTATTTGTCCTACCACCAGTAGGGTACGAGCCTGAAGAAACGGCACCGCTTATTGGGGAAGTATTGCCTCAGCTGTAGATGAGGTGATGCAGTTCGATTCCCATTACAGCAAAAGTAATGATCAGCAAAAGAACTAAGACCGGCTTACCCCCTGGAAGGCGTACTTCTGAGGTAAGACCCATGTGATACCGTCCTACCCATACCATGGCGACTGGCAGGCAGCCATTGAGAAGTGCCTCGCCGAACCCTCCTGCGATTCCCATCGCCTCAATAAATAGTCCGGGACGAAGTTCTGCAAAGATCATGGGGGGAACAAACGTCAGTAGGCAGAGAAATAGGCGCTGCAGTCGTGGCGAGCGTTTTAGTCCGAGTCCGTCAGCCAGGAAATCCACCATTGAGAGGGATACACCCAGCAGTGAGGTCACCAAAGCAAAAAAAGAAAAATACATCCCCAACCAACTCACTGTTGGACTATTCGTCACCAGCTGAAGCGCCATGAGAGCAGCTGTCACCGGCTCCCCAAGCTGAAAATTCTCAGCTAAAAGGGCGTTTGGAATCGCTCCCAGGATGATCCACTGCCATAGCGAATACGCCACAAAGGGGATGGTTGTTCCTATGATAATGGACCAACGCAACGCCTTCGCGTTCTTGTTCAAGTAGAGTGTTAGAGAAGGAATGATATTGTGATAGCCGTAAGCGCCAAATAGTGTAGGCGCCGCAAAGAGAATAATGCGCCAGTTTGCACGTTCCAGAAGTCTTGCTTGGACCTCCCCTGCTCCAAGGGTCACGAGCATCAGGTAGGAAGTGATCAAACCGACCATAAGGATCCAGTTGATGCGATCGAGTACGCTCGTGCCGAGATAGACAATCCCACCAAATACGAGAAGGAAAAGAAAATGTCCCATAAACGGACTGAGGGGTTGCGCAAACGCATCTCTGATCACATCGACAAACAAGGGCTCGCCCGCAGCGAAATAGCCAACCAACAAGCAATTGTAGAGAAAAAGAAAGGTGGTGACCCCAACGATCTCACCCGGACGTCCCAAAAACCGTTTCGCCATAGAAAAGATATGCGCGCCGCGGTCCATCCAAAGAGTGACCTCAAGAAACAGAAGTCCGGTGGCCATCATGAAAAGCCAACAGACCACGTTGATGATCATCGCGGGAATAAATCCCATTTCCCCCGTAACGACGGGCATAGCGAGCATCCCCGCACCAACAGAAGTGCCTCCAACGAGTAGCGCTCCGCTAAGAACGCCACCCTTGGAGGTTGGTTGAGGTGTTTTCATAAATTAACCCTTCAATAGCCTTAAAAGGTTAAGGGAAATTGCCTTTGTTTGCTATCCACCGCTGGATGGCTCCGGCACTTTCAGCGGGTGATCAATGGTCACATGCTTAAATATTCGACTACCAAGCCTGCCCACGGCACCCGCCAGTATTAAGGCCGGGATGGCAACCGTCGATACTCCAGCTAAGCTCAGCCCTGTGGCCGTTAGGCCAACGACCCGCAAGGTTAGAGAGATACACAGGTAGTGACGTTTTGCCTGAATGACCTGGTTTACCTTCTTGGCAGTGGACCCGTCGTCTGATACTCGTTCAAGGTGCGTGACTATAGAAGAGCTGGCAAATCGACTCCAAAACTTTTTTGGATCGTGCCCACCGTCTCTTATGCGTGCCTGGTAGTTTTCATAGGTTAAGTCCCTTCCTTCCCAGAGATCTTTTACATCTGACGCAATTCCCATCACATCCATGGTGATCGCCAGCGGAGTGATGACAGCCGAAAGCCAAACGGGTTCGTTCCTAACAAAGAGGCTTATCTTGTTGGCCGTCGAAATCGCATATTTGGCAACGCTTGCAAGCATTTTCCAGGTTTCTAATTTAAGAAAATATGAGGTCGAGTAAACATTTTCGCCTAAATTTTTCAGGTTTCTCAAGAAACCTACAGCGGAAAATACTCGATTGACTCGAGTAACAGTGTTCACGAAATCAAGAGCTTCCTTATACGGTTCAGCCCCGTCGGGGTCTAAAGCGTGCGCAAGTTCTATTCCACTCCCTGCAATATTAAAGAAAGGTAGAGCGGCGCCCCATCCTTTCTCAATATGAGACCATTCTCTACTATAAAAATCGCCGACTACTGACGTATTCATATCTATCTCCTTGTTATTAAGACCAATAGTATCACTAATTTTAAAAGAGACAATTAAGCTAATAAAAAGAATAGTTAAAGACAGCGCAACGCTAGAATAAATATAATAATATCAGGACATCAGAGAGCCCCCTTGCCAAGATCAGAGGTTCCCCCTAAAATCGCGGCTTCTTAGGAGCGGTGGAATTATGAGTGATCAGGAACTAATTGCGCAGACGCCAGTATTTATTCTATGTGGGGGACTTGGTACTCGCATCAAGGAAGAGACGGCATTCAGACCGAAACCGATGGTTCCCGTTGGGAATCATCCCATCCTTTGGCACATCATGCGCTGGTACGCGAAATTTGGGTTTCGCCGATTCGTTCTCTGCCTCGGATTCAAATCAGAGGTCATCAAGGACTACTTTCTCAACTACCACGCGCGAAATAGCGATTTTACGGTCGACCTCAAAAGCAACAACATGCAGGTTCATTCGGTCGATCACGACCAAGATTGGGAGGTTACGCTTGCCTATACGGGGGAGGGGACAATGACCGGTGGCAGGATAGCGCGTGCTGCCCGGCGTTATCTTGGTGACTCCCCTTATGCAGCCGTCACCTACGGCGATGGCCTCTGCAACATTGATCTCGCTAACCAGTTCGCATTTCATCGCAATCACGGCCGAATGGGCACAGTACTCGGGGTAAACCCGCCAAGCCGCTTTGGCGAATTGCGGGTTACCGACGACAAAGTGGAGCAGTTTGCGGAGAAGCCTAACTTTGCTGACAACTGGATCAACGGGGGTTACTTTTTCTTCAATCGCGATTTCTTTTTCGACTACCTTTCGCCATCAGAAGAGTGCGTACTTGAGCGCGAGCCCTTGGTCAATCTTACCGCCAACGATGAACTAAGTCTCTACCGCCACTCAGGTTTTTGGCAGTGCATGGATACCCAACGTGACCGCGATCAACTCACACAACTATGGGAGAGTCAGCGGGCTCCGTGGCATCCCGACTGTCAATCCGCTTTACAACCAGAAGAGGTCTACTCATGAGAATCTTAGTTACCGGACACAAGGGATACATCGGCGCACACCTGGTTCCCATTCTAAAAGGCGCTGGTCATACCGTTACGGGTTGTGATGTCGGCCTCTACGAGGGTTGCGAGTGGGAACCCCTAACCCCTCCAGATCACGAAATTAATGGGGACATACGTGCTCTTTCGGCATCTGATCTATCCGGACACGACTGCGTGATGCACCTTGCAGCAATTTCCAACGATCCGATGGGGGATCTCGACAAGGACATCACGGAGCAGGTCAACTACCACGGATCGCTCCACTTGGCCAACGTTGCACGGGAAGCTGGAGTGGCACAATTTTTATTTTCCGGATCTTGCTCGATTTACGGCAAAGGGGATCACCTCGACCTCGATGAAAATGCGCCGCTGAACCCCATCACAGCGTATGCCCGCAGTAAAATCGACTTTGAACAAGATCTGCTAGCCATGGCTTCGGATACCTTCTCGCCGGTCGTCCTCCGCAACGCAACGGCCTACGGTTATTCTCCCAATCTCCGGATCGATCTTGTCGTCAATAACCTTCTCGCGTGCGCCTTCGCCCGCGGGGACATCCGCATCCACAGTGATGGCACTCCATGGCGTCCACTTATCCACTGCCGCGATATCGCACGTGCCTTCCTGGCGTTCGCTGAGGCGCCACGTGAGGCGGTTCATGGTCGGTCCATCAATGTCGGGGCTAATGATGGAAACTACCAGGTCAGGGATGTAGCGGACCAGGTTCAGAAAATCCTTCCTGACGCGGAGGTGGTCTTTACCGGAGAAGTGGGCGATGACCCGCGCAACTACCGCGTGAAATTCGATCTGCTTAATGAGCTCCTGCCCAATTTCCGGTTGGAGGACGATCTGACAACAGGAATGCGGGAACTGTTTGAAAAATACAAAGAACACGATTTTTCGGAAGCCGACTTCGAAGGCGAGCAATTTGTTCGCTTACGCACACTACGCCACCGCCTGAACCGACTAGAACCGGTGCTTACTTAATAAGGAAATCCTATGCAGTTTCATCCGACCCCACTTGACGGGGCATACACAATCGAACTTGATAAACGCGGCGATGAACGCGGATTCTTTGCCCGCTTCTTTTGCGAGAAGGAATTCGCAAATGCTGGCGTAAAGAATCAATTTGTTCAGATAAACAATTCCCTCAGCGCTGACAAGGGCACACTGCGTGGACTCCACTACCAGCTGGCACCTAAGGCCGAGATGAAAGTGGTCCGCTGCATCAGAGGCTCCCTATGGGATGTCATTCTCGATATTCGAACTGATTCTAAAACCTTTGGTCAATGGTTCGGCAGAGAGCTCAGCGCGGAAAACCGGACCATGATGGTGGTGCCAGAGGGATTCGCTCACGGATTCATCACGCTAGAGGACAACACGGAGGCGCTGTATTTGGTTACGGAGTTCTACGCGCCCGAATGCGAACGGGGAATTCGCTGGAACGATCCGAAATTCAATATCGAGTGGCCCATAGAGCCAATCGCTATCTCCGATAAGGACAGGGAGAGCCCTGACTTCGATCCGTCCTACCACCTACAAGCTGAAGGAGCTTTGGTATGAAGATACTGTTTACGGGAGCCAGCTCCTTCACCGGAATGTGGTTCGTTCAGGAGCTCACTAGACGCGGTCACGAAGTAACCGCTATCTATCGTCGCGACCTAAAAAGCTACACAGAAGGCCGCAAGAAACGGGTCCAAAAGGTCGAGGACCTCTGCGAACAAGTGCCTGGAGTCTCCTTCGGCGACGACACCTTTCTTGATCTTATCCGAGGCGCGCACTGGGACCTCTTCTGCCATCACGGCGCGGATGTAACGAATTATAAGAGTCCAGACTTCGATACGGCGGGCGCTCTTGGTAAAAATACGAAAAACCTACCAAAGGTTCTTGATCTACTCACACAGCGCGGCTGCAACCGAGTGCTCCTGACCGGTTCCGTATTTGAAGCGAATGAGGGAAGTGGACCAGATCGACATCGCGCCTTTTCCCCATACGGACTGTCCAAGGGATTCACTCACGATGCCTTCATCTACCACACTGAAAAGCGTGGAATGAAACTTGGCAAATTTGTCATTCCCAATCCATTTGGCCCCAATGAGGAGTTTCGGTTCACCTCTTTCCTAGCGCGCTCGTGGTTCTCCGGAGAAACCCCCACCGTCACCCAGCCCTCGTATGTACGTGACAACATTCACATCTCTTTGCTAGCCAAATGCTACGCCCACTTTGCCGAGGAACTCACCCCTACAGCGGGTTCAGAGAAGATCAACCCAAGCGGTTATGCGGAAGAGCAAGGCGCCTTCACGGCTCGATTTGCAGATGGTTTGCGGGACAGACTTTCGCTTCCATGTGACTTCGTGATTGGGAAGCAGGCGGATTTCTCAGAGCCGACAGTGCGTGTGAACACGGACCCTCTTGATCCCGTAAAATACGACTGGAACGAGGCGGATGCGTGGGATGGACTCGCACGTTACTATCAGGATCTCCACTCGAATCCAAACAAGCACCCCGTAGGATGAGTCAGCCAACCGTCGGCATCGCCGTCATTACCCACACGGCGAAGCATCACCTACCGCACTGTCTACCGCCGCTTCTCAACTCGCCGGCAAAGCCGCGCGTGCTAGTGATGAACTCATCTTCGCACGATGGCACGGCCGAGCTCGCTCGGGAAATGGGAGCAGAAGCCCTGGTTTTTCCGCGTGATGAGTTCAATCATGGCTCTACCCGGGAGCGCGCCCGAAAGGAACTCGGCACGGAAATCATAGTGATGACCACGCCAGATGCCTACGCACAAGATGAGGGAGTGATTGAGCGCCTTATTGCTCCCATCCTCCAGGGTAAAGCCAGTGCCTCCTATGCGCGCCAAATTGCACACAAAGGGGCCAAACTCTTCGAGAAGTTCCCGCGACAGTTCAATTATCCGGAAGTGAGTCACATTCGTGGCCATAGCGACCGCAACAAGTGGGGTTCATATACCTACTTTTGCTCCGACTCCTTCTCCGCTTACAGCAATGCCGCTCTAGAAGAGGTGGGCGGCTTCCCTTCCGTCCTGACCGCAGAAGACGTGATGGTCGTCGCCAGAATGCTCAAAAAGGGACACCACATCGCCTACGTTGCAGAGGCCGTTGTCCGCCACTCCCACACGTACGGACTCAGTCAGGAATTCAAACGTCACTTCGATACCGGCCTCATGCGCAAAGAAGTAGCCGACCTCATCGGGGACGCCGGTCGGGATGAACACCGAGGGGCGGCATACGTAAAGCAACTGCTGGGTCAGCTCACCCGCCACAAACCGCATCTTCTCCCTTATGGGGTCCTACAAACCGCCACAAAGTGGCTCGGCTATCGCCTCGGCCGCGCCAGCGTCAACGCCCCCACCTGGTGGAAGCAGGCTCTCAGTGGTCAAGACTTCTATTGGACATCGAAAGACTACCGCTGTAAGTAGGCCTTCTACCTCAATACTCGATCGTATTGAGGATCCGTGTATGCGATGTAGAGAATCTGTTTATGGTTCCACAAATGGCTGTCGTGGAGGTAGCGGTAGAGCTTGGAC
Source organism: Chlamydiales bacterium (assembly GCA_041603795.1). Lineage (GTDB taxonomy): Bacteria > Chlamydiota > Chlamydiia > Chlamydiales > JBFIDQ01 > JBFIDQ01. Next base: position 3,957 of record JBFIDQ010000035.1, on the reverse strand, counting down.
TCGGGATCCGGCACCTCTTCAATCGCTTGCAGGACCCACTCTTCTACATTCAACTGACTCGTCCCAATGAGCGCGCCGATCAGCGGCGTATGAATTTCATCAATTGCTCGATCAAAATCGGGATGGTTACTTCGCTTGTTCTCAAGGGCAGCCTTGGCATTGAGAAACATCGCATAGATGGAGCTCTGGTCGAATTTTGAAGTCTGTGTAGAAACGCCGTCGTAGAAGGATCCCAGAGTCGTACCCCGATGAAACTTGCGCCGGCGATTGAGCATGTCCCGACTCTCACCACCTAGCGGATTGACGAGCCGATGGAATTCCTCATAGAGAGTCGCTAGATAACGATAAAGATCCGCCGGTCGCTCCGCTTTCTTACGCAGGAAAGCAGAGATCACTTCCCTTGTCGGAGGGTCATCCAGGGGCAGTTCGATCAGACGCTGGAGATCCACCATCCGGCTCTCCGGGATCTCCGTAAAGATCTCGATCATGTAGTAGAGGCGGAGCGAGTAGAGGGAGTCGAACTCCTTCAGAGCTGCCGCCACACGCGGATTTTTCTTCATCTTAATGCTGATTCGACGAAAGGCCTCTCGCACAGATTTCATGTAGCGTGGCGAGCTAATGAATCCTGACATATGCGCAAGATCGTGCTCGCAAAGGGTCTGGTTCGTGTGCTCCCGGACCCCTTCTCCAATCGAAAAAAAGCCCTCAGACAGCATCTCGACGAAGATATCCGGTTTCAAGAGATTGAGTGGTTGTGCTCCAGTGGGTATGGGAGCACCAAATGGAACAAAATGGAAACGAGGACTCCCATCGGCTGTCTGAGTCGAGAACGCCTTAGCCGGCCAGAGAACGTCCCGCTCGTTGAGCGTGCCCGAATCGATTAGCCCCTGAACTTGGGCAAACACCCACGAAATGGCCTCGTGGAAAGAAGCCGGATGTGGGTTGGGTCCCTCGAGACAATACCCCATCGCCTTGAGATGTGGAATGTAGGGGTCACCATACCCCTCCGTCTTCCGCAAAATGGATAGACTCCCCCAGAAATTTTCCTCCACCGCCTCGTCCACACTGCGAAAATACTCCCGCCAGTAGGGCGAAAGCTCGCCCACTGGCGGTAAGGATGTGGCGCCAAAGACCCGACAGGCAAGGAGCATAAGGAAAAATGAAAGGACAATTCGATTCATGACATACCTATAGAAAAGTCGAGACAATAGCAAACTCAATGATATTCCGACTCATTTCTATGAATAGAGCTTGAGAGAATTTTCCCTGTCGTGTAAGAATGTCCCATCACAATCTACCCTGAGAGGGGTTTTTAACCTTAAACAAAGGAACGTACCATGGTACCACCTCTAGACAGCCCATCTGCAGCAACATTCACCCACCCTCTGCCCGCCGTCCAAGCAGCTACTCCACTCAGCCCGAGCAACATCGATATGGATGGCTTTGACCAAGTGCTCAAGGCCTTAAATTCACTGCAAGAATCCTTTGCAGCGTGGGGTGAAGAGTTAGACAGCCACATCAGTGAAAAATCGCGCGCCTTGGCAGACAAAGCAATCACTATCCTAGATCCAGCAATCGGCTCAGAGCTCGATTTAGCCATATCATTAACCGCCTTCGAAATTCTAACCAAGAGTAAGGACATGCCCGGCCCCGCTGCAAGAGCCTTGTTACCAGAGGTTGTGGGAAAGTTTGCGCGGCATTGCGATCCCAAAACCTACAGAGAAGAACAAGTGCAGGAACGTGCCCGCCTTCTAACCGAACAAGAATTGCAGCTACACAGCGACCTCGCAGAAGAGGTAGGCAAAACGGTAGCCACCAAGAAAATCATCGACTGCGATACAGAAACCTATCGAATTTGCAAAAAACACCTCCTTTTGACGGACCTTGAGAAAATGGGGAGAGAATCGCGGGAGCACAAAGAGGCAGGAAAACCTACAGAACACGAGCAGTTGGCGGAAAAGGTATTTAAGCTAACCTCTCCGAATAACGCCTCATTGGACGCCGCCTTACAAAGGAAACTATCGGCTGTCTATGCAAAGTTTTACTCCACACGGGATCTGCAAGCTCTTGAAAAGTGCTACACAGCTATGCCTCAATCCATCCATGAAAAAACTAGCAAGGCGACTACCAAGGTTCTTGAGAGTATCGTGATCCCTGCTACCCTTAAAATTATGTGATTGGGGCTGGGGTCTGCGTTATTCCAGCTCCTTCGACGGAGTAACGCAGAACCCAATGGCGTCAACTTAGTGTAAGCGCTTAAGAATTATTGAGATAAAACCATTTTAACGCAGAGGCGCTGAGAACGCAGAGATACGCAGAGGGAGCCTCACCGCTACACAAATCGTGTCGTTTTTGTGCAATTTTGTCAGTAATCAGGGCCACAATAACCCTCCGTCTGAGGCCTTGCCATTACCCGAAATTCGCAGAAATTCTATGTCATGCAGAAAGCGCGTTAGCCCGCGAGGCGGGACCAAATCGTTGACGGTGATCATCCAATACTTGTTCAAGGTAGAAACCAAGCAGCGGCACACAGCGAATTACTGCCCAAACCTTGTTTTCTAGGGTGGCAGTGGAGTTCTGGCCATCTTTTGCTTCTCGTCCAGCTCGACGGGCTCGGTGCCACTTGCTATCCCATTTGCAAGAGCAACTTCTTTCTACTTCCTCTCCCATAAGTTCCAGCATAAGTTTGGTCACGAGGTTACCGACGGGACCGCCTCCGTCACAGAGGCGCGTTACCTTGTATTGAAAGGCTTTCTCTTGGGGCATGGTGTGGTCAGCCATTCTGGATTTTTTTAAGTAATCTCGGACGCGTTGGTTGCAGCGCTCTTGTACGGACCAAGTGCGGGGTGAATAGACGTCATCTGTGAAAAAATCAGCCTCGGTCAGATCGTATATCGGTGAGGGGGCGTTGCTCTGAAAAACCATTGTTCTGACTGTGGGCATTTTCGGTCCTCTTGGGGTTGAGGAGAACATATAGTAGATCAATTATTGTGTGGCAAGTGTAGCCAGGACCGAACAGAACAACCCATAGCAGCAAGCAACTCACGATTTATCCAAGGACCAACCGGAATTCGTGCGAAACTTGATTGGACCCGGGCTCCAATCACTGGCTCCAAGGCCGCTCTCCAAAAACTATTCAAACTTACTTATACTTAAGCAAACTTGGCTAATAGATTTTGGTCGGGAGCTATCGCGCTCCCGTTTGAATTTCTTGATGTTGCGGCTGAGCCGCTGCACGACCCCCGTGGAGTCGAAATAACTCCACTAGGCAATACACACCAAGCCCACCGCTTTTTGACAAAAGCGGGGCCCGAGCCAGGCACTAATTTTTCTAGTTCGAGGTCCCGCAGGACCTTCTTTAAGCCGTTTTGAGCGGCATTCTCATCTCGAATATGCCCGACGGCACAGCTTGGGCACTCCCATGAACGAATCTCAGGAGGTAGGCCGGAGGGCTCTACGTAGCTGCAGCTACTGCACGTTCGGGTAGTCCCCCTTTCACAAAACTCGTGATAGTGCTTACCCGACTTCTGAGCGACCCAGGATAGAGTCTCCTTGAAGCGGCCAATCAACGACTGATTGTTCATTGCGCGGCGCATTGCTGTGCTGTTTCCCGATCCATCGGGAGTGTAGTCGCCAATCGAGACGAGATCGTACTGCTTGAATAGGGCATGCGCAATAGTGAATAGAAAGGTCTTAGTCTGTTCTCGACGCTTTCTGCGCTCCTTTTCAATCATCTTATTAAATTTTGCCCATCTTCTAGAGGGGCGCCAATAGGAACAGTTTTCCGTGGCGATGCTTTGTGATTTTCGTTTGCATCGATCGCGCCTAGCAGAGAGTTCGTCGATGCGCCTGTCAACCTTTTTTAACCATGAGGGAGCTGCTATCTCAAGGGCTTGCTCATCGGTTCCAACGCCATAGGCCAGGTTCTTATGATTTGGGTCCAAGGCTATTGCTTGG
>JBFIDQ010000034.1:0-14188 GCA_041603795.1 Chlamydiales bacterium | reverse complement strand
TTGGGTGCAATCGGTTTCTGCTCAAGAGAGCGACACCTTAAGTCGCTAAAGAAGAGCAGAATGCCTAACTTATGAAAGTCGCCCCCAATCTAATGGACAAAAAGGCCTGTGACGCTGTCGAGAGGTTTATTCAAAAGCATCACGCGGATCTAATTAGTGTGGAGGGGAGCAAGAAGCACACGGTCCCTTCCATCCTTCAGTATCCGCTAGAAAAAGGAGTAAAGGGGTTCTTAACCCTAAAACGATTCAAGCAGAAACCGGCACTCTGATATGACGGCAGAGCTTGTCTAGGGCGGCACTTATTTGCTGGTAACATTCGCCATAGGCAGCAGCATCCTTGCCATATGGATCGTGTACCTCTTGACCCTCGCAGAGGAGGATCATCTGACCTTTTACCCGTCCCGATAGATCAACGAGCTGCCGCCGATCCATCACCACGATAACGTCAGCCCATCGAAGTTCCATATCTGATAGTGCTGTGGAGTCGTGATCCGATAATTCCACGCCAAATTCCACTCTTGCTACTACCTCAGCGGTTTCTGATACGCGGCGATGTGGGACAGGAAAGGTGCCGCAAGAGCGCACATGTTTCCAGCCTAGCTTCTGTCGACAGTAGTTTTCCGCAAAGGGAGAGCGACACGTATTGCCGCGACACACAAAGAGAACGTGGCTGTCCGCTCGTAAGTTCTCTACGATTAGATTCCTCTGCTCATTTTCCGCGTTCCGATACGGCGCAAATTCCACCCTACGGTTCATCCAATTCCCGATACATCTAGAGGCTGCTGTCCAATAGGCGAGCCCCGGCACCGGATCATCCATACTTTCCACCTCTGGGGGTGCACGACGCCTCACCAAGTCCTTGATCCACCCCATCATGTGCCCCCTCTTCACAGCCCGACCCAAATCTTTGCCGAGGTGACGTCGACTGATGCCATAATGAATCGGATGAAAACTGGGTTCTTTTCCTAAGTACATCTCCACCAACCAGACCGCGAAGTCACCGCCAGCAGCAGTTGTCAGCGCAAGTGACTCCCAAAAGCGGCAACCTAGTCCCGTCATCTGCCAGCGACCCGAGGTACCCTTAAATTCGAGTGTCGCAACACCGCTCCATTTAAGAGAACCGATCAGCCTTCTAGCATACCCCTTGAGCTCCGGATCCAAAGGCACCGTAACGCCATAGCTTCCAGCACCTCGGTTTTGTTGCACCATCGTGAGGACACGCCCCCTCTTAGCAAGCAAGTGAACTTCAGACGCCCCCTCCAAAGAAGGCTCCTGCACCATCACCTCCACCACTCCCGAGCACTCCCGTAGGAAGCTTACCGCCGCCTCTCGACTCCTTGCCCTCTTCGTTGGAAAATGAAGCAGTCGATTGCCGTGAATCATCGCAGCATGAACAGGTTTTAGGATACTTTCCTGCGCTTCAATTTTAGTTTCCACCGGCACTGGAATATGAAGCTCCGCACAGAGCCCCTGGAGCTTTTTGTTGTCATGTGAGTGCGCAAATGCCTCCTTGTTGGGAAGCGCCACGCGCGCCGGAACGCGATCACGCAGTTCCTGGCAGAGAAGTGTCGCCGCGTCTGATAAAGGAATCACCACTTCGTAGTTGTGCTCGATGATCACTTCTGCAAGAGAATCACAGACCTGCCGCACCTCGTGTGCCGGATCACCTACTTCATGAATCGCGCGGCAATGGCGCGAGCGATGTGCCACACCCCACTCGCCAATGGGAGCAATGCCGACATTTATCCCGTTGATACCCAGTGATCTACACGCCGCAAGTGCTGAGCTATCGTTGTTCCCTACCAAAAGCACCGTCATCTGTCACCCTCCAAAGTCTCGAGTATTTCTAGGAGCAAGTGCAAAAGCGGCCACCCCCAAGTGGATTCATAATAAAAATTTTAGTATAACTTGCAAGAGATAAAGAGAGGGAGGTCAGCAATTGAGAGTACTCCACCTTCTCAATCACCTGACCTACGGCGGCATAGAGGTCATGTTGAGTCAAGCGATTCCTCGGCTTCAGGCGCGAGGTTGCAAAGTGGACCTCTGCTGCTTTGGAGAAAGGAGTCAGCTTGATGAAAAAACGGAGGCGTCTGGCTGCCGCATCCACCGCCTTCAAAAGAGCGGAAATCCGTGGACAGTAGCTTCTCAGCTAGAATCACTGCTCTCTAAACACTCCTATGACCTTCTTCACTCGCATTTTGGCTATGCCTCTGGCGGCATTGCGCTAGCCGGTGCGCGCAGCAGCCTGCCCGTCATTAACAGCCTTCACTCCTCTGCGCCGACGTCGCTGGAGCGATGGGACGACAACCTCGTGCTATCCGCCCTCAAGAAAGGGTGGCTGCGGATCCACCGCTCCCTACTCGATCGCCATGTTACGCTTACTTTGGGTCACTCACAGACAAACCTTGACCACTATGCCCCCAAGGGGCGCTCTGCTCTCCTGTACAACGGAGTTGAGTTTTTAGCAAAGAAGCGACAACCAAACGGCACCTGCCAGTTGCTTCATGTCGGCAGTTTTCGTCCAGCCAAAAACCATCGCGCTCTCCTTCAAATTTTCAAAAGAATCAAGCTATGCGAGCCTTCTGCTACGCTCACGTGTGTCGGTGGAGGTGATCTGCTACCAGAGATACGTAGGCAAGCGGCCATGATGGGACTCGAAAACGCGGTTACGTTTACCGGACCACAACCAGACCCATGGAAGTACTATGGGTCGGCTGATCTCATGCTATTCCCTTCCAAAAGCGAGGGGTTAGCCAACGCCCTCATTGAGGCGCAAGCGGCCCAGCTTCCCATTGCCGCCTCCGACATTCCAGCGCACCATGAATCCGTCGGCCCCAGCGCCCGCCACGCACTTTTTTCTTTGAACAATCTTGATGATGCCGCTCAGATGGCTTTGAAGCAGATGAGGAATCCAAAGGGAGTAGAGGAGGCACGTGACTACGTCCACAAGAGCTTTTCCATTGATCGTTTTACGGAGCAGCTGATTGCAACATATCGTCGCGAATTGGAATCCGACGCGCCATCCAGACAATCGATCCATAGAACACAGTGAACTGAGTCCCTACTAGTAACGTGAGGAAGAGTCGCCACGGTTCAGATACGCGCACGCCGACCAAAGCAACCACTGCACAGAGGATCATCACGGGGAGGTGAGCGAAGAGAGCGCGTTCGTGTCCAACGCGCATCAGAAGCCAATGGTAGTAATGATTCCGCTCCCCCTCCCACACTCTTTCCAGTCGAGAAATACGTCCCAGCAGTGTAAGCGTGGCATCCAGGGCAAAGGGGGAAAATAGGACCAAAGCGGACCAAAGAGGGCAAATATTCTCCTGCACGCCCCATAGGGTCATACCGGCGGCAAGGAAGCCAAACAGGCAAGCTCCGGTGTCCCCCATAAAAAGATGAGCAGGTGGCACGTTGAAAATCAGAAATCCAGCTGCTGCTGCGGCAGCGAGCATCGCAACGGCCGCAAATAGCGGCTCATTAGCAAAGAGTCCCATAAGAGCGAGCGTACCGAAACCGATGACGGCCATACTACCGGAGAATCCGTCCATGCCATCCATGAAGTTGTACAAGTTGATCATCCACCCCACGAACAAAAGCGACAGCGGCCAGGCAATAGCACTTGGGAGCTGCAAATGAATCAGAGGCAGGTCAATTGCCGTTAGTTGGAGTCCATGCGCAACAAGCCAGGCTCCAGCGGCAAGATGAAGCGGCATGCGAAGCAAGGCTGGCACGCCATAGAGGTCATCAAACAGGGATACCAGGGCAATGAGGAGAGCACCCTGTGCCAGGGCTGCGACAATTGGACTTTGATCTGTGCCGCCGATGGTGAGTCCGAGCAGACCAAATATCAGAGCCACAGCGATTCCTATTCCGCCACTGCGCGGCTTCGCCACGGTGTGAAGTGACCGCTCATTGGGGAGGTCAGCTATGTAGAGGCGTGAGGTCGGCTCACAGGCGCAGTAGCTAACCCAGCAAGAGAGCACGAAAGCAAAGGTGATACAAAAAATAGTCATGTCCGGCGGTCCATCGTCCGATAACCGTTCAATAGCAGAGAAACGGTTCTCGTGCAAGGGGCATCAATATGAGCGGACACCTACTTTTCGTCATGAATTCGGCCAAGTACTTCTTACTCAACCGCCTTCCACTGGCTGAGGCTGCTCGGAAGTCCGGGTATCGAGTTTCTCTCGCGGCACCAGCTGATGATGTCGAGAGTGTGCAGCGTATTGAAAGTGCTGGGGTAACTTTCTACGAGTGGTCTCTTGTTCGCAAAGGATTGGCTCCATTCTCCACCGCCAAATCGCTGCTCTCTCTCAGAAAGATCCTAAAAAGGGCCAACCCTTCGCTGGTTCATAGCCTCACGATTAAGTCCGTTATTCTAAGCGGAATCGCTTGTCGCATGAGTGGCATTCCGATGGTGACTCTAGTTCCAGGACGCGGAGTAGCGTTTGATTCAAAGCTTCTTGCTCCCATTGCACGGCTCCTCTATGCAGTGGCTCTCTCCGACCGCAGCACTCAGGTATGCTTCCAAAATAGAGAAGATCGCCAATTCTTCATTGAGAAAGGGATACTACTCCCTCAGCAGACGGCTCTTATTCCAGGAAGCGGAGTCAACACAACAAAATTTCGCTACCACCCCTATCGCCAGAGTAGTCCGAGCCGCGTTGTTGCCATGGGGGCGCGGATGCTACGAGAAAAGGGCGTCTACGAATTTTTAGAGGCGGCTCGTCAACTGCGAGGACAAGGACTTACGTTTCAGCTGGCCGGTGCTCCCGATCCGGACAACCCCCACTCAATTGACTTATCTGAACTACTCGAGCTGTGCAAGGCATCCGATGTAGCGTACCTGGGACACATTGAGGACATGCCTGCATTTCTCAGTAGCGTCGATATCTTTTGCCTCCCCACCTACTACCCTGAGGGTATCCCTATGACGCTCTTGCAGGCTGCATCCATGGGAAAAGCACTCATCACCACCGACGTACCCGGATGCCGCGAGGTGGTCACTGATAGAGAGACCGGACTCCTCATCCCCCCACGCGATCCCATTGCGTTAGCTAAAGCCATCTCAACCCTCGCTAGCCAACCGGGCCTGTGTGGTTCTTTAAGCAAAAACAGCCGTAAACAGCTTGAGAAGAGGTTTACCGACACCATAATTCACGCCAAAACACTCGAACTCTATCAACTTCGTCTGTCAAGTTGACCCAAAATCTGCTCTCTGCCATATTCCACGGCCATGACCGCCATCACAAATGCAAGGAGAGAGGTCTCCCCTCCCCCTCCGCCGAAGAGACGCTGCATGACCTCAAACACCTCCGTCGTAACAAGCAACCTATTTGCCAAGCACCTCACCGGACCAGGCCACCCTGAATGTCCCGAACGAATCAGCAAGATCCAGCGATCCCTCCGATCCCTCCAACTCCCTGTTTTACCACCGAGGCTGGCGACGACGGACGAGCTCGCGCTCTGCCACGACCCGGCGTACATAAAGGACATAAGAGATCTGTGTGGGGGACTCAAACCTGGTGAGCTCAAACGACTCCACGCTCTGGATGCGACGGTATGTCGGGACAGCTACGAGACGGCTCAGCTATCTGCAGGGGCGGCACTCACCGCGATTGACGACGTCTGCCTAGGAAGGCATACCTGTTCTTTCTCAGCTGCGCGCCCACCAGGACACCACGCAGAAAGCAATCAAGCGATGGGATTTTGCCTGTTCAACAATGCAGCCATTGCAGCCCGCTACGCCCAAAAAAACCACGCAATCAAAAAGGTGCTGATTGTCGACTGGGATGTGCATCACGGAAATGGTACACAAGAGATCACTGAGAATGATCCCTCAATTTACTACTTCAGCACACACAGTCGAGGCCAGTACCCCGGCACCGGATTGGTTAGAGAAAGAGGATGTGAACACACGAACGAAAATCACCCGATTCAGGCCAAAAAGGGCGTGAGAAAAAAGGTGCTAGAGGCCGTAAGCGGATTAAAAAAGACCATGGAGAGCTTCAAGCCCGACCTCGTCATCATTTCCGCCGGATTCGACGCCCATGAACTCGACCCTCTAGGACAATTCGACCTCACCGATGAAGACTTCGTAGCAATGACCAGCGACGTAAAGGAAATTGCCGCGGCCCACTGTAAGGGGCGCATCGTATCAATCTTAGAAGGTGGCTACAACCTGGATACCATTGGACGCCTAGCCAAGAATCACGTTGCCGCACTCAACCTGGATACGCATACTTCCCATAGCCATTAGCAGCCAAACCCCTTTTGTTAAATACTGGCTCTTTAGGCTGGGTATTTTTGCAGCTGTCCGTTGCTCTACTGAGTACCTCCACACACCCCTCAGGAAGATCCTTGGTTGGAATTGTTAGATGCCAGAAGGTCCATCCCCAGTGAGCATCAGCCTTCGTTTTATGTTCTTCCATCTCAGCTTCACGCCATGTTTTCCCACCGTCGACGGAGACCTCAACTCGAGCAAGTCCAATCCCCCCTTGCCCACTACCGTAGCCCTTAACATGCAGACCATTTTTCTTTGAAAGAACCTGAAGGATTTGAGATTGGACAGGAAGCTTGCCAGCAAATCCAAGAATTTTACCCTCCTCGTCGAACTTCAGATAGGATCTTTGCGCTTTGGATAGCGATAGATCAGCTGCTTCCTTTGGAAGGGAGTCCGCATACTCCTTTACTGTATCGATGCAGTGTCGAGAAATGAGCATCATTTTTTCGGGAAACTTCATCCAATAGTGACCGGAGTATCCCGGAATGACCACACGAAGGGGGTAGCCGTGGTCGGGCGTAAGAACTTCGCCATTCATGGAGAGGGCCAACAAAGCGTCCTTAGGAATGGATGAGTAGGCAATGCTTGTGTTGTAGTGAGTCCCAGAAGGACTATGATCCATTCCCGTGATGTACAAGTGCATCTCTTCGAGATCCTTCGCATCAAAACCCTGCGCCTCAGCAATTGAGTTGAGAACATCAAGCAGCCGAGGGCCCCTGTAACACACGTTACCCACAGCAGCACGCCAAGGGGTCCCACTTGTTTCCTGGTTAAACGTTCCCCGTCGATTTCCGGCACAAGCCTGAACCACTTCCACAGTAACTTGCTTGTAGTTCGTGGCGAGATGCTTGGGAGAAAGTGCAATCACCTTTCCAGCAGCCATGATGTGGAGTTGATACGTATCGGCGTTCAGCTGAGGAATCGGGTAGTGATTGCGTATGTAGAGATCGCCTTGAGCCGTTCTGTAGGACTTGGCTAAATCTTCTAGATTTGGATCTGCATTATAGGGCGCTTTGTTATGGACATTGAGGTTGTTAACTCGTTCAGGCCCGACATGGCTCTCATTGGGAGAATCGAGTGAAGGAACGGCTCCTGCAAGAACTCCAAGTCCGACTCGGTCCAAGAAAAGGCGAGTGTGGGTCAGCAAGTATTCAGCCTTTTCCGACGGCGTCTTCCCAATTTTTCCGATACGCATTTTCTCTAGCATCTCTTGCGCTTGGCCCGTTTCGTGAAAAGATAGGACCTCCCAGTCTCTATCAATCGAGCCACCCGCCACGTTATCAAACACGTCCCCACCAGGATGTAGAGCGACAAATGGAGAGATATCATAGACCCCATCTCGATACGTAACCCAGATGTCTCTATTAGGGAATTTGTGCCTAGAGATCTCCTCCCGGCTAAAAGAACGCTCCTCTGTGGCCTTATAAAAGGCATAGCCGCTTACAGCACTCCCTAAAGCCGCATAGACAACCTTTTTAGTTCTGGAAAGAGAAGAAGGACGATTTGTAGAAAACGCCCGCCCCACACGGTTGCCTTGAAACATGGAACTTCTAGCGAATACGCTTCCTACGATTGACACAATGAGCTCCCTTTATCTTCTGTCGCTACAACAACAAATAGCCATTGCCGACCAAACCAGCAACCCAAATATCATTACGTTCCGTCCTCGAACGTCTCTCATTAACCCATCATTGGTAGATTGACAGATAGCTAGATCATCTTGGCAATCGATAAGAGTCGCGTTGCTACAGTTAATAACTTGTGCACCGACACCCTGAACCAACATACTCAGTCCAGCAAGAGTACACCAACTGCTATCCGGCACAATTTCTCTGACTGCGCGAGCGTAGCCCAACAGTCCGGTCCTCGCTTGAGTCGTGCCAACATTTAGCTCTACAGATGCGCCTTGAGGCGGTTGAACAGTCATGATTTTGCTCTCCATTTTTTAGTTTTCACCTCGACACACTGAAGCATGGAGATTTAAAAGAAAAGCCAAACTGCTACCTCGCCAGAGCAGCAGCAGTCGACGTAAATGTCTCGATTTTGCTTTTGAGATGCGAAATTTGGTCCGTAAGGTCGTAATGGTGATTGCCCACAAAGAAGCCATCCACGTCAATTTTTGTCGCGTTGACAAGCTCGCCATGGGTTGAGCTCTCCATTAGATCGGCGGCAGGATTCTTAGTAAAGTTACCCGCTACGATGGGTCGACATTCGATTCCAGCCTCTGTAAGGTGCGCCACTAGCTCCCTGCGGCGCCCGGAAAGTGCCCCCTCGAGAACGAGGGAGAAACCGAACCAGGAGCTATCACCAACCGATTGCTGCAGGCGAATTCCCTTCAGTCCTGACAGCTCTTGCACAAATAACTTTGCGTTCCGTCGACGCGCCTCTAAGAAACGCGGAAGCTTTGTTAGCTGCTCAACGCCTATCGCCCCATTAAGCTCACATGGCCGCACGTTATATCCCGGCAAAACGAAGCGAAAGGCGTCCTCGAATCGATCGCCTGACTTATCTTCAATGCTATTCTGTGCAGGAAGATTACGAGTCCATCCATGGGCCCGCATCGACAGCAGAATATGGTACAACTCCTTATCATCCGTGACGACAACTCCACCCTCAATCGTACAAAGATGGTGCGAAAAATAGAGGCTAAATGTTCCCATGCAGCCGAATGTTCCAGTGAAACGTCCGTCATACGTCGACCCCATCGACTCACAGTTGTCCTCCAGCAGCAACAGATCATGTCGATCACAGATCGCCTGAAGTCGATCAAAATCGTTTGGTGCGCCAAGTAAATTCACTGCACAAATTGCTCTCGTCTTCGGCGTAATCGCCGCCTCCACCTGTTCCAGGTCGATATTGAGAGAGTCCAGATCGATATCAACGTAGCGAAGCTTAAGACCGTACTGGTGAAACGGGAAATAGGTCGTACCCCAGGAAACAGCCGGCACAAGCACTTCATCGCCGGGCAGCAAAGTATGCTTCTTGCTATAGCGCGTGGCGGCGACCGCCAACAGGTTGGCCGACGAACCTGAGTTCACCATCACGGCGTACTTCGCCCTAAAATGGTTCGCGAACTCCTCCTCGAACTGTTGGACTTTTCGTCCCATGGTCAGTAGGCCGCTACTGAGCACCTCCTGAATGGCCTGCCGCTCTTCGCCGTCCCATGTAGAGTGAGCTAGTGGATACCTCATTGGCCTATACTCCTACGCCTTCTTCTTTCAAAAACCACTTATACGTCGCTTCTAAACCATCTCGCAACGAAATCGTAGGCTGCCATTCATACAGTCTCAGCCGAGATGAGTCAATGATCTTTCTTGGTGATCCGCTAGGTTGACTAGCGTCGAAAATGATTTCCCCTTGAAAACCTGTGATTTCCGCGATCAGCCCGGCCAGATCAGCGATGGAAATTTCCTCTCCAGAACCGACATTGAGGTAGGGTTCGTCTACTTCTCTAGCGATGCAAGCCATTACAGCAGCAGCCAGGTCATCTACGTGCAGAAACTCACGCAGTGGCGCCCCATCTCCCCATATCACTACTCGGTCCGTTGCCTCATGAAAGCGCCTTATGAGAGAAGGAATGACATGCGCTCGTTCGTCCCAGAAGTGGTCGTGCGGACCATAAATGTTACATGGAATCAAACTCGTGTAGTCCAGAGCGTACTGCTCTCGTACCGCCTCACACTCTTTGACCCCAAAAATTTTAGCCAACGCATACATTTCATTGGTCGGCTCCAGACTTCCAGTTAGGAGTGCCCCCTCCTGCATGGGTTGGGCGGCGTCGACAGGGTACATGCAGCTCGATCCAAGGAAGAGGAGTTTCTTCACCCCGCTCTCCCGTGCCGCCTGGATCACGTTGAGGGCGATCATGGCGTTGTCGTACCCAAACTCCGCTGGGCGCGCAATATTGTCGCTGATCCCCCCAACACGGCCCGCTGCGAGGATCACAGAGTCGAAGTCACGTTGTGCAAAAAAACCCCGCACCATCGCTTGGTTGGTTAGATCGAGTTCAGCCGACGGACGTGTCACGGCACGGCTGCCGAGAAGGCGTCCGATCGCGCGTCCTACGAGTCCATTGTGTCCTGCAAGAAAAACCTTATCCATGAGGCTGACGTTCCCCCTCCTTCAAACCACAGTCATGCCGCATCATGTCGTCGACAAGATCCGTAAAACGATACTCGGGTTCCCAGCCAAGTGCACGAATTCTTCTGCTGTCTCCTTTTAAGAAAGAGACCTCTGCAGGGCGGTAGTAGCGCGAGTGAATACGTACTGCTAGAAGTGGTACGTTATGAACTGTTGTCCACCCTTCCTCGCTCGCACCCTCACCGCGCCAGTCGACATCCAGCGAGAGCCAGCTAAAGCACGCATTGACGAAGTCACGCACACTATGCGTATCCCCCGTTGCCACCACAAAGTCCTCAGGGACCTCTTGCTGAAGGATCAACCATTGCGCACGAACAAAATCCTTAGCGTGACCCCAGTCACGTACCGCATCCAAGTTGCCCAGCTCAAGAGGCTCTGGTGGTTTGGCATCTGGATTGCGTAGAAAGCGGTAGAGCTTACCGAACCAGCGCGTGATTTTTCGCGTGACAAATGTCTCGCCTCGGCGAGGCGACTCGTGGTTAAATAGGAGACCATTGCATGCGTACATTCCGTACGCCTCCCGATAGTTTCGAATGATCCAATAGGCATACACCTTAGCCGCTCCATACGGACTTCTTGGATGAAATGGGGTGGTCTCACTAAATCCCTCTTCCGGAATCTCATCGACTAAGCCCCCGTACATCTCCGATGTCGAAGCTTGATAGAAGCGGCAGTCCGGACAGAAATTTTTCGCCGCATCAACAAGGCGGAGAGCTCCGATGCCATCGATATCGGCGGTGAATTCCGGAACATCAAAAGAGACCTTCACATGACTCTGAGCGCCTAGGTTGTAGATCTCATCCGGTTGCACCCTTTGCACAATCGCATTGAGGCAGCTTGCGTCAGAAAGATCGCCCCAGTGATAAAAAAATTGTTTATTAAAAAGAGGCGATTCAATGAGATGGTGAATACGCCCCGTGCTGAACGACGAGCAGCGCCGCACCACCCCATGCACCTCATATCCCTTATCGAGTAAGAAGTCCGCTAGATACGATCCATCTTGTCCCGTTATTCCCGTCACCAATGCACGTTTCATACGACCCCCTACAGCGGTAGCGACTCACTTGTGCACCATCTCCCTTTTCCCTGCAAACAGCATTTGCAGGGAAAGGGCCCCGCGCGATATCCTAGTACCCTCCGCTCGGATGGTGGAATGGTAGACACTGGGGATTTAAAATCCCCTGGCCGCAAGGCCGTGCAGGTTCGAGTCCTGTTCCGAGCAAACAACCAACCTTTAGGGAGAAAAAATGACATCCGTCGATGCCCTTAGAGGCTGGCTGACAAGGCCTCAAGCGGCGCAATCCAGCCATATGATTGGTTTGACTACCCCGTATACATAAAACCAACCGAAGACATCAATCAAAGAATCGCTCAGATCCATGGTGTAGGAATGAGGAGTAAAACACGGCAGAGGTAGCAATCGAGGTCCGCGCTACCTGCATCACTCTGCTCTGTAATAATGAAAAAACAGGAGAGCCCCCCAAGTAGCAGAGCCCTTGGCTCCCTATTCGCATCTCTGTAGAAATTGACCTTTTTCGCTGGAAGCACTACGATTGAGCGACTATGCAGAACCAGAATCAACTCTCTACAGATCTACAAACCCTACAAAAACGGCTGCAGGCAGAAAAAATCCTGGAGCATAGGCGGAGGGTTTCTTTTGGGGATCTCATTGCGGACCGTTGGGAGATCGCTGAAGCGTATGGCTTTGGGAAGGGCTCTTCCTGCTACGATAATGTACTCATTATCGGCGAGGTAAAGGTTGGGAAGAACACCTGGATCGGCCCCAATGTAATCCTTGATGGCTCTGGCGGGCTGGAGATCGGTGACTACTGCTCGATATCAGCAGGGGTACAAATTTATACCCATCACACGATTGCCTGGGCCAACTCAATGGGACAGGAACCCACAGAGAAGGCGCCGGTACGGATTGGCAGTGGGGTCTATATCGGCCCCAATAGCGTCATCCAAATGGGGGTTTGCGTTGGTGACAAAGCGACAATTGGCGCAATGTCCTTTGTCAATCGTCCGGTGGCGACAGATGCAAAAGTATGGGGAACCCCGGCAAGAGAGCAGGGATAGTCGATCTAAAACCCGCGCCACTCTAGTACTCAGTTAAGTTTTTATTGATACTCGATTCTCCTAACTTTGCACGGGATACAGCCGATGCAATTTGATTCGAGCCTTGTCAATATCAAATTGCCAACGGATTTTTCGAGCCTCCTGATTTCTTGTACTTGTCCATGCCTCAACCTCTGTTTTTAGAGTCTCACGATCGGCTATTCTGCGATTTAGACATTGTCTGCTTAGAACGCTTAGCTCAATCTCTGCCATATTCATCCAGCTCCCGTGTTTCGGCGTGTGGTGAATTTCTAATCTGTCGCTTATGCGCTTGGCCTCTTCCGGAGAGAAGGAGCCGGAGAGAAGGAGCCGGAGAAGGAGCCGGGAGAAGGAGCCGGGCTTTGCGATTCCTACGATTCTCAATGGTACTTTTCAGCTATACCAGTTGAAATTTCCCATCACTGAGAATCGTTAGAATCGCAAAGCCCGGCTCCTTTTCAAGCCCGGCTCCTTTTCTTTTCCTGAGAATCGTTAGAATCGCAAAGCCCGGCTCCTTTCCAAGCCCGGCTCCTTTCCTTTTGCATTTCAATGAGTTGCGCTCAATGTCGGCTTTCCCTCAAATCAGGGCAAGATCAAAAAAAGAGAGCACTCGTAGAAGCGCCCTCCCTTACGCATTTTCCAATTTAAGACTAAGGTAGCATTACAAATTCTCTAGTGATACCGCCAAGGAAAATCCCATCTTGGAAAAGTTCCACCCTAACCGTACTAGGTCCCGTTGGTATAGAACCTGGTGGAAATACTGCATAATAGCGGTGTCCCATAGACGCACAGCCAGCTAAAAGTCCAGCTGACCCAGCAGGATCCCCCATATCATCCGTTATTACACCTGCGAACAAGCCAGGTATTGTAGCTCCAACCTTACTATCAAGCTCAATACCGTTCAAATATTGCACTATTTCAATTCCCTCTAACAAACTAGCAGATTCTCTAGCGTTTTTTACCAAGACTGCGCCGTCTATCGCATCAACGATAGGTTGACAATCTCCTCTATCGACTTCATAAAATCCTTCTGAAGTATAAGTAATCGAAACAGCATTCCAATCGCTCGATAGAAAATGTGCTTCACCATGACCATCCGGATTATCATTCATCCTGTTTATTGCTATGAAATTGATAATCCCACCTCCAGCGCCTGACAATAACACAGAAGAATTATCTTTGCCATCAAGACTGTGAAACAAGTGAGCTCTACCACCAACAGCACTCAATGTAGCCCGTAATTGCCCTTTTGTGATTGGCTCAACATTTTCCGGGCTTACACCAGGTTGTGAAAAGGCAAAAGCAGTGTTCACCATGACATTAAAACTAACAAAAGCATAAAATGCTAAAGTAATTATAAAAAACCTATTCATGACATGCTCCTAGTTTTAACCGTTCCGAGGGTTTTAAGCCTCAGAGAGAGGTAGATCGGCTATCCTTGTTAATTCAGCTTCATTCCCCTCTCTAAACTTAGTTATAGCACTCAAACTGGCATATGTCAATATAAATTTTAAATAAAGAAAATAGATTCGCGCTTTTATTTAAAAAAAGTTTTGTGTAGTTACAACATGAAAATGTCCCCTCTTTTGCAAAGTAGAAATGTCCCCTAAAACCAAAATCCCCATAGGTTGAGGCTTGGAGAGCCTTTCCAACCCAAGGAGGATTGAA
>JBFIDQ010000033.1:0-14470 GCA_041603795.1 Chlamydiales bacterium | reverse complement strand
CGGGGCGCATAATTTATTTTTAACAAACCCCGAGCTGCCTCGCTATCGCTCGTTGCACGGGGCTTGCCTCTGTCGTGGCTACCGCCACGTGGATGGAGAAACTGGCAATTGGTGATCTGTCGAATGACGAACTCGATCGCCTGGACGCTTTTCGAGTTCGTTTTTGTGATTTACAGGATTGGCTGGGGGCGAAGGTTTTTCGCTCACTTCTGGTTGTGGAAGAGGAGAAGCCGGGAACCCAACTGGATATTGTAAATAAGATGGAAAAAAGAGGAATCATTACCTCATTTGAGCAGTGGAAGAAGTTTCGGGAGGTTCGCAATCTCTTTTCACATGATTACCCAGAAGATGATGAGCAGAGAGCAGAAGCCCTTACAATTGCTCACAGTTATTTGTCCGGTTTAATCGCGATACTTGACAGGCTGCGCGATTATGCGGATCAAAAGATTTCGATTTCGATGGATGAGTTCGACCGTTTGGGCGAGGTCGCTCAGTGGTAAGAATAAGCGATGCTCAGGTGCGGAGTCTATTGGACGGAGTTCGCCTTAGCTTTGGTGAAGGGGCAAAAGTGTGGGTGTTTGGATCGCGGGCTGATTACAGTGCGCGGGGTGGCGACGTTGATCTTTATATCGAAACGGATCTCATCAAGGGCGTTGTGCAGGCAAAGCTCGACCTTCGTAGTTTTCTTTGGGAGAGCTTCGGCGACCAGAAAATCGATATTCTCATTCGTAGTCGCTCGAAGCCTATGTCTCCCATGCACGAGATCGCTAAAGATAGCGGTGTGCAGCTTAGCGAGTGATCTGGCTCACCGCGTTACTGCGAGCCGACTCTCTTTCCTGCATTTGTCGCTGGAGCTGCTGGTCGTTTTGTTCGTGCTGGCGCTGACTGCTCATGGCTTTCTGCTCCTGCTCCTTCACCCTTGTCAGTCCATAATCGTCGCGAGTGGAATTTGACTTCGTGTAGGCGCCAAGAGCCGGGGAGGCGGAGTTGAGGCCAGGAGCAACGCTCTTAAGGAATTCTCCATATCCCTTAACATCTAGAGTAGCTCCTAGTAGAGTACCTCCTAGTCCAACACCACCCTGCACCGCGCAGAGGCCAGCCTGTGGGAGTATGGTCCACCAGCTAGCAAGCTTACTTACTTGCCGCTCATGAAGGGGGCGTAGTCGTTGCTGTGTATGAGCGTCCATATGGCGGTCGCCCGCAAGAATACGCCGTTGTATGGCGTAGATGAGCTGAGTGGCCTCTTCTGAAGCCGTCATGGAGGTGTCGGAAAGTTGTTCGAAAAGCTGGTCGACACTAGTTACGTTGATCATAAAATTCTCCTATTAGATGGTCAGCATGGAGCACGCTTGTTGGTGGCGTTGCTCGGCCTTGCTTGCCTCAGCGTATACGCTAAGGACCTCTTTGTTACTGTTGTGTAGGTCGCTGCGGTAGCGCCTGATGTATTCAGATAGTTGTTCCAGCGAATCATTGAAGTGGGTCATTTTCGCCTGAGAGACTCCCTGCTGGTAGGTCGTCACGCCCTCAACGCCATGTGCAACAGCTTGAGCACCGCCAATGAGTACCTTTGCTACATCTGATCCACCATGCTGATAGCCTAGGAAGCCTGTTCCCATTATGAGAAGGGCTGCCGATGTCATGTCGCGGTACTTGGCCCACTGCTCTTTGGTTTCAGCGTTGTTACCAGCGATGAGGCTGATGAGCTTGTTGGTGGTTTTGTGGTCTGTTGCCTCATCAAGATGCAGCACGACGAGTAGGGCAAGTCCGGCACCCAATGTTGGGGTGGCGCCTGCGGCGAGGGCTTTGAGTCCGGATACGGCCAAAGCCAAAAAGGTGACGCCTCTAGAAACACCGCCTGCCAGTCCCGTTCGTTTTTCGTGCTCAAGAAGACGGTCGAGTTCCTCAATTCGGTCTCTTCGGAGACTTTGCTGCTGTTTGCCCCGTTGTACAACAATGTCGCGGGTAATGGAGGCGATCTCTTCGAGCTCGTCCTTGCGCGTCATGCGTAACGCCAGAACGTTCTGTTCGATCGTTCGGGTGTCGTTCCATTCGTCATTGAGGTTGCCACGATGCATATCCTGGCTTCGACGAAGCTCCTGATTGGTTCGACGATAGCTTTGCTTCTCTTTGCGGTCTGGTCGATTCGGTGCGGCGACCTCCGGGCGTTGTCCGACGGGTTTGGCGGTATCCTCGACGGTCTCTTCTTCGCTGCCAAAGAAGATCTCGTTGAACCAGTTGAGGACGCTGTCCCATAACCCGACGGAGAGATTTACGTCGCGTTTGACGTCATTTTCCTGCGTCTCTTTTGTCGCCACGTAATCAACGGCAACGCTCTCGCGTGGGCAAATCGAGAGGGTGTCGCGAGATCTGTTGTTCCAAAGAAGCGTTTTTTGCGCTGTTTTGATCGCTTCATCAGAAATCGGTGGGATTTCTACGTGGCGATGTCCTAGTACTTTATTTACATCAAAGTTTTCGCTCATGAGGTCTTTCCGTCTCCCTTCCAAACGTCTCTAAATAGAGCAATGCGCTCTTTTAAAGCCAGGTCGCGATCGCTTTCCGTGCAGAAGTCCTCTGCCACCTCTAGGGTGAGCAGGGCCTCTTTGACGTCGCCTAAGGCCTGAAAGCACTCCGCTGCGTGGAAGTGGGGAATAGGGTTGTGCGGTTCGAGAGAGGTCGCCATGGCAAAGGAAATGATCGCTTCCGCACCTTGTTGTGCCATCATCTGACTCGATCCTAAACCCATCCAGTAATCGAAGCTTAGCAAATCGAGGCTTGTGAGGACCTGAAAAAAGCTTGCCGCCTGTTGGTACTTGCCATTCTGGTAGAACTCGTAGGCGAAGCTGTGGAGCGAGTCGAGAGCGGCAGCGGTTAAACCCCCAAAGCTATCGATCTCATCCTTGGCGGAGTCCGGTGCCTGGAGTATGCGCTTCGCAGCATCACGAGCCTCCGGTGTGAGTTCCTCAAGCTGGTCAATTTGCGCATGAAATTTATCGCTTTCCATTAGCCTTATCTCCCCACAAACTTACGGGCAATACCCATTTTGAGCTCGTGAAGAGGTTTCAGCATGGAGCGTGCCATCTGATACGACTCGTAGCGCTCGTTCGTTATTCTAGTAACAGACTGCATACCCATTTCGTTTTCTAACGAGAGATCATCCGTTGCCATCTTGATGTTTTCAATCAGGCGAAGGCGTTCGTTGCGATCGAAGACGGGTCCCTCGGGAATGGTGATTCCCATCTCTTTGGCCTTTTCCAACATCCCGAGTAACTCTTCCTCGTTTGTCCAGTCGAGCTTCTCATCTTTTGTATCCGCGTTGATGGCACGTAGGACCTTGTGCAGAAAAGCAATTTCCTTTTGCCGCTCCGTGATTTCCCCGTGCTTATCTTTGATCTTCTGATCGAGGGTGCCGACTCGGTGAGTCGTGATGAGAAGGATTGCTCCTTCCAAAGACAAAGGGCGATCGCCACCGTCACCACTACCATCAACTGGACTCGCCTGCTTATTTAAGGTCTCAGTGATTTCTTCGGACATCCGGTCCCTCCTAACGTTAAAGGCAATAAGTCGAAATTGTACTAACAAGACGGATATGGCGCAATAGCTACAACGCACTGCCAGGACAATCGCATTGTAACGATTATTTAACCGCGAAGTTAGCGAAGGGTACGCGAAGGGGCGGTTAAATAATCGTTACAATGCGATTGCCCTGCAATTTTGTAACTAGAATTGCTGGCAAAGTGGCGATTGCGATAAACTGTTATGAAATCAAATTGGGAAAAAAAATGACAAGCGAACGTGAGCACTGGGGATCGCGTATGGGATTTGTGCTGGCCGCTCTTGGGTCGGCGATAGGCCTGGCAAACATCCTCAAATTTCCCTACCTCGTGGGTGCTTATGGCGGGGCTGCGTTCATTTTGGTCTACCTCCTCTGTCTTTTTCTCGTTGGATTTCCTGTGCTGGTGGCAGAGGTTCTCATTGGACGGACCACACAGACCTCCCCGGCGGGAGCGCTGCAGAAAATTGGAAAGGGGCGCCACTGGGGTTGGGCGGGTCGAATGATCGTCCTAACGGGATTTATTGTAAGCGCCTTTTATAGCTCCCTTGCTGGTTGGATGCTCGGTTACCTGCTGGAGGCGGTCCGCGGGAACGTAACCAACTTTGCTGACGCGGCCGAGGCTAAGGCATTTTTTGATAGCCTGGTCTCGTCGCCGGCGTGGGGACTCTCTTTCCACTTTCTCTTTATGCTTCTGGGCGTTCTCATTCTATACACGGGCGTGCGCGATGGCATCGAGCGCTACTGCAAGTGGCTGATGCCGATGCTATTCGTTGTTTTGGCCTTGATCGTGGCTAAGGGGCTTACCCTGCCTGGAGCTGGGGAGGGACTGGTTTTTCTTTTTAAACCTGATTGGTCACAGATTACCCCTGCAGCTATTCTTATTGCCCTTGGGCAGTCATTTTTTACGGTCAGTGTGGGACAAGGAACGATGATTACCTATGGTAGTTACCTGGACAAGAAAAGTAGTGTCGTCGGACTCTGCCTACCGATCGCCCTGGCAGATACGCTCATTTCCATAATGGCCGCAGTTGCGGTGTTTACGATTGTATTTTCTGCTGGAATGGAACCTAACTCTGGATTCGGACTCATCTTCCAAACTCTGCCCGTGGTATTTTCGTCGCTTCCTGGGGGCTATTTTGGGGCGCTGTTTTTCTTTCTTCTCGTATCTATTGCAGCCATTACGTCGCAAATTTCGGCCATGGAGCCTGTCATTGCCTATCTAATGGATGAGAAGGGGTGGGCACGCAAAACAGCAGTGGGGGCCTGTGCAACGGGTGCTTTTCTAGTTGGCATACCCTGCGCGCTGTCGTCCAATCTTCTTAGCGATGTGTCTCTGTTTGGAATGACGATCCTCGACCTCTTCGATTTTATTGCGACGTCCATTTTGATTCCTCTCGGTGGACTGATAGCGACTCTCTTGGTGGGGTGGCGCTGGGGATTTGGCAAGGCATATGCTTCGCTTCAAGATGGAGCGGGTGATATTCTGCGTAATCAGCGTTGGGTGAAATGGTACTTTAGGGTAACCTTGCAATTCGGAGCGCCCGTTTTGATTGTGTTGGTGTTCCTTAGCGCATTAGGAATTTTCTAGTTGCCATGAGTGAGCCGTCCTTTATCCAGTCTTCCCTTGTCAAGCAGGATGAATCCTTCGAGGTCCCCTTGCGCCCGCAAGGATTGGATGATTTTGCCGGACAAGAAGCCATCCGTGAGCGCCTAGAGGTGCTTATTAGTGCCGCAAAGCAACGCGGTGAGGCGCTCGGTCACTGCCTGTTTTGTGGTCCGCCCGGACTCGGAAAAACAACGTTGGCAAATATCTGCGCGAAAGCGATGGGGACGAATCTTACCGTCGTTTCTGGTCCGGTCATTGAAAAAGCTGGCGATCTGGCAGGGGTGCTAACGAATCTACAGACGGGTGACGTTCTCTTTATCGACGAAATCCATCAGATGAGCCGCGTTGTGGAGGAGTACCTCTATCCAGCCATGGAAGATTTCGTACTCGATCTTCTGATTGATAGCGGTCCCTCTGCACGTAGCGTTCAGGTCAATCTCAACAAGTTTACTCTTATCGGAGCGACCACCCGCAGTGGGTTGCTTACTGGACCACTACGTTCGCGTTTTGGATTCATTGCCCGGCTCGATTTTTACTCCCCTGAAGTTCTGACGCAGATCATCCTTCGTGCGGCACGCATTTTGAATCTGGAGATTACCACCGAGGCTGCAGCGGAAGTCGCTCGGCGCTCAAGAGGCACGCCACGAATCGCCAATAATTTGCTACGCTGGGTGCGTGATTTCGCCCTAATTAAGGCGCAGGGGAAGGCAGATCAGGAGGTGGCGATTGCCGCTCTCCATATGCTGGCGATCGATGCTGATGGACTCGATGAAATGGATAAAAAAATTCTTTCGCTGATGATCGACCATTATGATGGCGGGCCCGTTGGCGTTAAAACCATTGCGATCGCTGTTGGCGAGGAGCCAACAACATTGGAAGAGGTGTACGAACCCTATCTTATCCTTAAGGGGTTCATCAAACGGACTGCAAGAGGGCGTATGGCAACGCCAGCAGCATATGAGCACCTAGGAAAAACCCTTACTACACAATCAATTGGAGACGTAACAGATGCTTAAATGGACACTCCCCCTATTTCTATTAGCGGCAACACCCAACTTGCAGGCGGACTTCTGGACGAAGGTCAAAGGGGCTTTCTCTGCAGAAGAACAAAAGGAAAAAACAATCCGTGTTCTTATTGGGGAGGAAAAAGAGGGCGTAATGCTTCAAGTTACGGGCTCACACAACATTTTCGATCCTAAGGATGGTCGTCGCCTAGCGACTCGTTTCAAGGGAAAAAGCGCGTTCATTCAGCCGCTCAAGACGGGGATCAAATGGGGCGAGGCGTTTCCTAAGACGTTTCAATTGGTGTTTGTGCCTGACCACGAGCACTCGACAGTTCTCATTGATGGCACGCAATATGAAGGGTCAATGTATGTCTATTCGGTCGGCGGCAAGCTAAACTTGGTCAATGAGGTCTCTGTTGAAACCTATCTTACCTCTCGCCTTTCGGAGCAATCGGGCCTTCCCGATCAGGCTGAGGCACTCAACGCTGTGGCAATTGTGGCTCGAACGGATGCTTACTATCGCTCAACGAAGAGCAAGAATGAGTTCTGGGACGTGCGTGCAGCCGATGTGGACTACCACGGGATGGCGCGTACAAAATCGACTCCAACAGTCAGACAGGCTGTAATCAATACGCGCGGCATGGTGATGAACGCTCCAGGAGCGAGTAGTGCTTTTGCAGCGCAATGGACAGAACACAGTGCGGGACGGACAATTCCTTACCACTTGATGTACCGCCAGGATGCGGGCGGCCCTGCTATTGGAGTGAAGAGTGTGGTGGCAGAAGCGGATCGTGGATCAACAGAGTGGAGCTACACCGTAGCGAAAAAAGAACTCGGTCACATGCTTGGCGTGCAGAATCTGTCGGATGTGACGCTACATGTGGAAAATGAATCGGGAAAAATTGTTATGGTCTATCTTTCGGATGGCTCCTTCAGCAAACCCATTGATTACGCAACTTTGCGCGATGCACTAGGGGCTAATCATCTAAGGAGTAGCGATTTTACGGTGACAGAAGACGAGCAAACGATCAGTTTTCATGGGGTTGGACGTGGAGCTGGTGTGGGACTCTGCCTATACAGTGCAGACCAGATGGCGAAACGTGGAGAAAGTGCATCGGCTATTCTGAACACGTTCTTTCCTAGCAGCCGCATTGCAATGATTTCAAAGGAGAAGGCGCCAGCGCCGCGTAAGCGCGCTCGGCGGTCGAGCAGAGCGTAGGGCACTACACGCTCCATAGAGGTGTGAACTCTAGAAGAAGTCGCCGCCAGCGTAGCGGCGTGTTATCAATTGGTTGGATGATGATCCGTACAGGTTCTTCTCCGGATAGCCCCAGCGTTAGACGTCGCAGGGTGGTATCAAACCAGTAGCGTACGACACTTGCGTAGCGACTTCTTCCATCAGAAAAACAGAGAAACACTTGCTTCGTATCGTTGCCCTTCACTAAGTGGATAAGCTCCCCTTCGCCTCCGGGAACGCGGATCGGTTCTCGACGGTCAACTACCCACCCGCCACCAAGAAAGCAAATGGTCGGATCATGCACGGCATTGCGGTATTTTGATCCATCTACAATCGATAGAAAAAATTGCTGCCCTGCGGACCAAACGAGGCGCTTCAATAGCTTATTATCTCTAAAGACCTGTCGCTCTATCTCCGTCACCTCAAATTCCTGGCTGTTGAAACCGATTCCGGATAAGGGAAGGGAGTCCAGGCGTGCCGATGCATCCTTAAGTGGAAAAAATTGCCAGAGAATACCGAGTACCGCGATGAGGGCAATTCCCGCCCACTGAAATGTCTTCCACCGGCTACTCATATTGTTGCCTCGGGCTCTTGTGATAGGTGTAGAAATAGCATGCCAGGCCAACTAAGATGATTGCGAATCGACCATAGGGAATGTAGAAGGGGATAATGGGTTTCAGTACCCAAAGGCTGGCGGGCATCCAGGTAACACTTGTGGTAAACCAAATGAGAGAGAACGGGCCCAACGGAAGGAGTGAGACGAGTGAGAGTGCCAATCCAATTTGCTTGAGGATATTCAAGGAGCCTAGCCAGCCGATGCAGCCGAGGGCAAGGCCCACGAGAGAAAGCTGAGGGGAGGAGAGGGGGCCCTTGGTTTGCTTCCAATGGAGAGTGCGAATGAGTAGCAAAGGCAGAGCCCAGATGGCAAAGAAAATGGCTCCGTGTGGAACGAAGTTGTATGGACTGTTCCAAATGGTAAAGATGTCACGTGCCATGCCTGTGCAAAAAAGTACGACAATTAGGTCCGTGGCGGCAGGGATCCGACTTGGTGATTTATCCATAGACTCCAGCACTCTTCCTTGGAGCTTATCCTGTCAGTGATAGTAAATATTGTCAATTTAGAGGCTTTGTTTCCAAGACCAGATGGGAGAAGGGCTCAAGAGTTAGTGTCACTCCTGCAGGGCGCACCTCACCAAGAGGAAACCAACCATTTCCTGGGAGTGGTGTGGGAGGAGTTATGGTGACCGTCTCATGGCCTGCGTGGAAGGCGACAAAGAGGTCGCCGCTCGGAAGCGACCAGCTGACGAGCTTAGTGTCGTAGTCCCAGGTAGGCTGCTCCGGTAAATTGCCATGCCATAAGATCTCCCCTTCACTGAAAAAATGGTCAGCTTGGAACAGGGGGTTCTCCTTACGGCAGGCAATGAGTTTTTTTGTGTAATCGAGTAGCGGTTGGGAAGTTTTGACGGTATCCCACTGGAACCAGTTGAGTTCATTGTCTTGGCACCAAGTGTTGTTGTTGCCATTTTTGGTGTGACCCATTTCATCGCCCATGGTGAACATGGGAATTCCTTGAGAAAGTAAGAGAACTGCTAGCGCGTTGCGTTGTTGACGCTCGCGAATGGCATTGATTTCCGGATCCTCTGTCTCTCCCTCGATGCCACAGTTCCAACTTTCATTGTCGTTGCTGCCGTCGCGGTTCTCCTCTCCGTTCGCTTCGTTGTGCTTTTCATTGTAACTCATAAGGTCACGTAGAGAAAAACCGTCGTGAGCGGTGATGAAATTGACACTGTTGCTGGGTGACCCCCAGTGGTAGAGATCTTGAGATCCACAGACGGCCGTGGCAAGGGATCCGGACTGCCCACTGTCGCCTTTCACAAAGCGACGAGCGATGTCTCGGTAGTGTCCGTTCCACTCAAGCCACCTCCCATATTGGGGAAAGAAGTCACCCACTTGGTAGAGTCCACCTGCATCCCACGCCTCGGCAATAAGCTTTGTATCGGCTAGCACGGGGTCGAGAGAAATGCGATCGATGAGTGGTGAAAAGGTCAGGGGCTCACCGCCTTCTCCTCGACCCAAAATGGTGGCGAGGTCGAAGCGAAACCCGTCGATGCCCATGACCGTTGCCCAGTGCCGAATGCTATCCAGTATGAGGTCCTGAGCAATGGGATAATTGCAGTTGAAGGTGTTGCCGCAACCGGAAAAATTTAGATTGCCACCTTCGGGGCTGAGTAGGTAGTACTTGGGATCGAGTCCGCGGCAGGAAAGAGTGGGCCCTCTGTTATCTCCTTCGGAGGTGTGGTTGTAGACGACGTCTAGGATGACCTCAATGCCGGCGCGGTGGAGTTCACGCACCATGAGCTGGCATTCCGCTATCGCATTTTTTGGATCGCTGGCATAGCGGGTCATAGGGGAAAAAAAGTTGACGGTGGAGTAACCCCAATAGTTGCAGAGTCCAGCCACCTGATACTCGCCTTCCCAAAATTCCTGAGAGGGAAGGAGCTCGACGGCGGTCACTCCAAGCTCCTTGAGATAAGGGATCTTTTCAATAAGACCGAGATAAGTTCCTGGATGGGCTACACCACTGGATGGATCGGCCGTAAATCCACGGATATGCATCTCATAAATGATGAGATCGATTGGGTCGTGACGTGGAGGCTCTACACCCTGCCAATCAAAGGAAAGGTCAGAAAAGCGGCCGCGCGGACGGTAAATCCCCTTGTCGCCCCAGGTGGACGGGCCCTCTATAAGCTTCGCATAGGGATCAAGAAGCTCTTGGGTTTCGTTGTTGCGAGTGATCAAGAATGTATAGCTGTGATCGGACCAGTCACCTGGCAAAGTTCCATGCCAGATGGTGCCTGTTCGATTGGGTAGCACAACGACTGTTGCTCCTACGTCGTCAGGAGGATAGAGCGATAGCGCAACGCGATCGGCATCCCTTACGTGAACCGCAAAGTTTGCGCGGTCAGCGGACTGCGTCGCGCCGAGGGGGTAGGGAATTCCTGCTTCAGCTGTAAGGACTTTAGTCGTAGCCGTGATGTATTTATCCATATCCGAAAGTTAGAGAAAAATGGTTTACATAGCAATTTTCTGAACCGAAAGCCTACACACCCGTGGAAGAAGGTTTCTGATTGTAGCCAAAATGAGATAGAGGCGGCATGCCTGGGCCTAGGCAGCGCAGGATGGTGTCCAACCTACCTTGGTTGCAGTCATCGTCAGCTTCCTTCACGAGCTCGCGAATCTTGTCCCATTGTGGCTCAATAAGCGTAAGGAGCTGTGGGTACTCTCTCATAAGAAGCTCCATGATTTCTCGACCTGACAACAACCTCTGGTGAAGGTTAGCGATGACGATAGCGTGGGAGTTTTTACTATAGGGGTGGAGGAGAGGGTGTGGCGGCTCATTGGGAAGTTTGTCCGCGTAGAGGAGGTCGACTTCTTCAATGCGATTTTCCCATTCCAGCCCTAAGCAATCTACCCAACTCTTTTTCTTGCCTTTTGCTACCAGGATTCGCTCCAAATGCTCAAGCGAGACATTGCCCTGAATCACGAGTTCATTAGCCAATCTGTTGTGTGGCGTGTTTACAAAGTTCTGCAAGGCATGTGCGTCTGATGATGCGGCCGATGGAAAGATTTTATGTTTGGCACTGCGTACTCGAATGAACCGACCGTATGGATAGCCTGAGGAGATATGAAAACGGTATTTGTCGACGATGGGGTCCATGGAAAAAAGAAGGACCGGGAGCCGATTGCTTACGAATGCTAGCGTTTTTTTTCTGGTGGGGTCGTTCTCAACTACCGACATAAAGAGCTTGGTATGGTTGCCTATGGGGTCGCCATACAGGGGAGACGCTACTTCGTTGCCGGACTGGAGTTTTCCAGATTTTATGATGGCTTCTAGGTTTTCCGGACGAGTGGTGTGCAGAACATGGGAAAAGCCTGCATCGCGAAAGAGCTGTGATGGAGTGGGGAGGTCTGCTTCCTGGAGGTGCTTTTGCGCATTTCGCCGCAGGGAATGGAGTCGACCAAAGAGTTCCGAGCAGGTACGCTCACTAGGTAGTTTCAGCGTGTATTTCGTTGCGCCCTCAACGAACTCAAGTCTTGATCCCTTTTTTTGCAGACAATACGTACCGAGTGGTGCGTATTGCTCCCAGGAGATCGTCTTATTGACGAATGTTTGGCTTCGTAGTCCTTTGAAATCTTCAGATTCAAAACGTAGCTGTAATTCGAGGGATTCCGGGGTGATTGAGGCGATTCTCTGCCGAATGGGTGAGACCACGCGGAGATCTTCGGCGTCCAACTCTTTTGTAATGGGATCATTCCTGGAAGAGCGCGTGTACTCTCGCTCAAGGCCTCCCTCCATAAGCAGCGGCGCAACAACAAGGAATAGGTATAAAGAAATTCGTCTCATTTTTTAGACTACCGCTCTTCCGAAGGATAGGAGTATTTTAATACGCCAGAGCCTATTCGGTATACCTGTAAGAATTCTAGTAGTTCAGCGTTGAGCTTCTGTCGTCCGGAACGAATTTAACCTACAGCGTAGGCAGCAAATAGCGATAAAAATAGTTTTGCATAAGGGCTGGATTTTCAATGATGGCGAGCATCTCCATGATGATGCGACGGACCAGTTTCTCAATTTCTTGGACATCGATCACTTTGCTGGTCAGCCAATCGGCTTCTTTCAGGTAGTCCTTAAGGTTAGAGCTTACTTGCCTGCAAATGAGGTCGGCGAGCTCTTTTTTTGTGATCTTATCGTTATCAAGAGTCCTTTCTCCTCTCTCGTTCCAGAGAAAGTACTCGGCTAACTTGAGTTTGTGTGCAAAAGTGTTTGCCCGAAGAAGGAGGCGAAAGAGTCCGTCGATATCGGTTGCCTGAGCGTGCGTGATGACTTGCCCAAAGAGGTTGGCGGCTTTGAGCCCTCCCTTTTGCAGGGCTGTGGGCTTGCCGATTTCGAAGATGTTGGCTAGCAAGGCGCGCAAAACAGGTTGGAGCTCCCCTACAAATTTGGGATCGTCGACCTCCGGCATGGAGGCAAGGTACTGTTTTGATAGCTGGTAGCGGCCGGAGATGAGGTTGTGGATCAGGGAAAAGAGGGTACGTTTCTCCAAAAGAAGATCGATGCAGGAAAAGGTGAGCCCGATGAACTCATCATCAAGTTTGAGGGTCGGTGCCTTTCGAGCAAAGAAACGGGTTAGGAGCACGGTCTTCTGAGTTTCGGTCAGACAGGTAGTACCGCCAACCATAGCGCCTGTTCTTAAATCCGAAAGAAATCTCGATGAGGTGTCGAGTCCGGCTAAAATCCGATACCGCTGCTCTTTGTAGCCAGGAAGCTTTTTGGGAAGGAGTCGGGCAATACGTGGACCCGCCTCGTCTTTCATTTTTTTGAGCCCGAGCAAGATGAGCTTGGATCCAATGGAGCGTTGATTTAAGTCCTTAAAGAGGTAGCTTGTGGCAAGGTGATGAAAGAAACTCGCGATCTGGTCACCTGTCTCTTTCGGTACCGCTGGAGCACTGCTTTCGGTTTCAGGAGGGTTTGTTGGCGGTGTGAAGCGTGAAAGAACGGATTCCAGATCGTCCGGTTTGACGAGGATAACCGCAGCGAATGGGGACGAAGCGGAGCTTGTCTGGAATTGTTCGAGGGAGGTTGGAAGTGGACTTAATTCCTCCGTCGTCTCTTCTTCGGGCGATGGCGGATCGTAATAGCCACCGCTAACGCTCTTCAATAGGTAGTCCAAGGAAAAATAGCTAGTCATCATACCCTAGTGGTTTTTCGGTAATCTGACCCTAATGCCTATCTGTTAATTTTATTTCGACTTCTTTTTTTTCGGAACCACCACATGAGCGCGTCGCCACCCCTCGGCAGTTTGTACTTTTTGCCAATCACGGACGTGCGGTCGGTTTTTCTTCTTATCCTGCGTAATCTTTTCGTCAGCAATCATGAAAACTCCTTTGGGCTTCCCAAGTCATCGGGATAAACTTGCCAAAACTTTAGCGGTGGCATACCCTTTGGCTATGAGCACACGGATTATCGGAAAAAATTGTGAAGTATGGGTCGATAACGACAAAATTGTCTCGCCGGGACGAGCCACCCGTACGGTCGACCTAAAAGAAGCATACATTGCTCCCGGGGTGATCGATCTACAGGTTAATGGCGGGTTTGGCATTGATCTCCTTCACGAACCTGAGAGAGCAGAGGAGCTGGCACGTCACCTGAAGGGTGTCGGTTATGCTGCCTTTTTGCCGACGCTAATTAGCGCGAGGTTAGCCGATTACGAGCGCGCTCTGCCGCACCTGCAACCGCGGAAGGTGGAGGGCGGGGCAGAGATCCTAGGCATTCATCTGGAGGGCCCTTTTCTTAATCCGAAGCAAAAGGGGGCGCACCTCCTGCCCGAAAAGGGGGAACTTCCTCCCTTGGAGGGAGTGAAAATGGTCACTCTTGCACCAGAGATGCCTGGAGCTTCGGAGCTTATTGCTCAGCTTGTTGAGCGAGGGATTGTTGTCGCTGCGGGGCATACGCAAGCGGAAAAAATTCCAATTGGGGTCGATATGGTGACCCACCTCTGCAACGCCATGCCGCCGTTCCATCATAGAAATCCCGGACTCGTTGGCGAAATCCTAGGCAATAGTAAGCTCCCTTTTTCCGTGATTGCCGACGGCCATCACCTCCATCCCAACACGTTGCGTATGATCCATCGCTGTCGACCAGAGGGAGTCATCTTGGTCTCCGACGGAATGGCAGCCATGGGCGGCGCCTCAGGAGCCTCGTGCCTGGGAAGCAAACCCGTGGATGTCTCCGACGGCGCAGCAAGGCTCGTAGGAAGCACCACCCTAGCAGGTGCTACAACTCTGCTCACCGACTGCGTCGCCCTCTATCAGAAAGAAACCCAATGCTCCTGGGAAGAGGCCATCGCAGCCGCAACCGAGCGCCCAGCGCGCCTACTTGGAATCGAACACCGTCTCGGCACGCTTCGCATCGGAGCAGATGCGGAACTTAGGTTTTTGTCCTTGATTGCTTAGCGCAATATTTTGGGGCCGTGTCTGCTTATCGCACGTATAACGCACGTTTTTGGTGCCGG
>JBFIDQ010000032.1:0-14629 GCA_041603795.1 Chlamydiales bacterium | reverse complement strand
TACGAAAGACCCCCCCCAACAAATATAAATATTTTTTTGATACGATCCATGCAACGGACTACGAGGTAACCTATGGATCGCGAGCGTTTCTATAAGCTGATGAATGGTGAGGGTATCCTGGACTACGAGGTTTACCTCAGTACGAAGCAATTATTGACCGCCCAGAAGCCATTTGAAGAGCTGTGCAACCAGGACGAGCTCCTCTTCCAGATTGTGCATCAGGTAGAAGAGCTTTGGATGAAATCCATTGCCTACTCGCTGCTGGATATCGACGACTACCTTAGTCAACGGAAAACGGCGAGGGTTCTGACTCACTTCGACAGGGTGCACCGGCTGGTGCGCCTGATGACGGCTCAACTCTCCGTATTGGAAACGCTCTCTCCTAAGGACTACCAAGAAATTCGACTGCAACTTGGAAATGGAAGCGGTCAGGAGTCACCTGGATTCAATACGCTACTAAAAATGCCAAAACACCTGTGGGAAACGTACCAGCGGGTCTACTTAGAGGAGCAGAACCTCACTCTAGAGCAGGTCTACGATACAGATTATGATCACGGGGAGGCATACGTCGCTGCGGAGGCGCTAGCGGAATTCGACGCGCTCTTCCAAAAGTTTCGCTATCATCATCTGCAACTGATTCAACGCACAATTGGACTCGACTCGAAGTCACTAAAGGGCCGTCCCATTGAACTCCTGGAAAAGGGAGCAAAAGCACGTTTTTATCCGGCCCTATGGGCAATACGATCGACAATGACCAACCAGTGGGGAGGAACCTATGGTGAAATCCGCGACTCCATCGAGCCACCTCCATCCGGCTGCCCTTTTTCACATGCCGAAGAAGACGTACCTGCTGAGCCACTCAGCGGGCCTCCTCCCAAAAGGAACCCCTGAAGAGCGCTTTTTTCGCCTTTGGCGCGAAAAGGGTGGCGACGCCTGGCCGGAATGGCTTCAGCTTATCGACGCCTTTCGCGATTCCCTCGCTAAGTTGCTAGGCGGGTCTCGGGATGAATTTTGTCCACAAGCGAACGTCTCCTCAGGACTAAGTAAGGTGATTGAGTCTCTCCCGAAAAGGAAGGGACGCACGCGAATTGCCTTGGCAAAAGAGAGCTTTCCCTCCGTGGGGTATGTCGTTTCAGTAAAAACTGACTACGAAGCCGTCTGGGTAGAACGCGACTGGAGGGCGGCGCTGCAAGAGGATGTGCAGCTGGTCATTTTTACGCATGTCCTCTCCAACAGTGGTGAGCGTCTCCCCATCGAGGAGCTTGCGCAGCTCGCCAAAAGCAAGGGAATCTACGTCGCAGTGGACATCGCCCAATCCGCTGGGATTGTCCCCATAGATGTTGCCACATGGCAAGCGGATTTCGTTCTAGGGTCATGTGTGAAGTGGCTGTGTGGTGGACCCGGAGCTGGATTTCTATGGATTAATCCGGAGGTAATCGACGAGTTGCGTCCTACGGATGTTGGCTGGTTTTCCCACGAAGATCCGTTTGAAATGGCCATTGATTCCTTTCGCTATGCCGCGGACGCACGCCGATTTTGGGGAGGCACCCCAAATGTGCTGCCCTATGTAATCGCAACGCACTCTATTGAGACCCTACTGGAGATAGGCATCGAAAAGATCGCCGCACACAATCGGCTTCTAACAGATCTGCTGATCGATCAGTTCCAAATTACCCCGCCGTTACAGCGCGGAGGAACCGTTTGCATTCCGCCCCCAGCACCCGCGGGGATCTACTCAGACAAACGCGCACACGGCATACGCCTCTCACCTCACATTTATAACAGCGTCGAAGAAATCGAGGCCTTGATTCCTAAATGATGATCCACTAGCGTGCTGCTTCATAAATGAGAGGCAGACAATGAGTCCACTAGAACCAGGCGCGCCTATTCCTGGAGTGACGACGCGCGTCACCTTTGTACAAAGAGAGTGTTTCTGTGCTTCTAATCCCACTTGCGTCCTCGTGGGAGGTTTAGCTTCCGTGGCCCTAACCATCACAGCAACGGCCACCATTTTCACCCCCCAGTGCGAGGACGGCCTGGCAACTGAGTACAGCCTGGTTGGACTCATGTCCAGCTTTGGAGCTATAGGATCGTGGCTGTTTACCGCAAATTCGATTGTAGAGTGGATGAACGATATGGAAATTCTGAAGGCAACCATCAGCGGTCTCACAGCTGAGAGAGATCATTACCGAGATCGGGTGTAACCAGGTCTCATCCAGCTATAAGAGGCAAGGCCTCGGCAGATCTACAGCCTATGGCGTGAGCCATAGGTAGCTAAAAGTACCAGATTGAGTTCTGAAGGAACGACACAAAATGATGTCACGCCCAACTTTCTGCCGCTCCTTCGGAGCTCCGGTCCTTTGTTACAGCCACCTATGGCTCACGCCATAAGCTTTAGTTCTACCGAGGCCTTGCCTCTAAAAACCTGCCCCAACGCTCGTTGCACCGCGACCCGCACAACGGAAATAGGCAATTTAAAAATCCTCCCTTGATTCGAAGTACAAAAGATGGCACACATCAGCTTCTTGCAACACGGAACAGAAACATGACCACTGCCATTAACCTTTTAGATAGTCGCCTCTTCGACCCCATCGTCGACATCATGACGGACTCGCTTACACTCTCCGATGTTGCCACACTGCAACGGGTAAGCAAAACAGCACAGGCTCACTTCTCGGATAAGATTCTTTGGAAGAAGGCCTACTCCAATAGCTTTCTCCATACGAATCCGCGAGAAAAAGAAGGACAGACCTGGCGCGCTCGCTGTAGGACGGTATTCGCCTCGGGGTTCTGTCAGATGACCCTAGCAGGGCGCGACGGATGGGTCACTTCACTTACGACTCTCACCAACGGCGACATCGTAACGGTCACTGCGGGAGGAAAGGCGCGAGTATGGGATGGAGCCACAGGCAATGTTTTGCGGGAGTATGCGGGACACGATACCTTCATCAATCGAATCAAAACGCTCCCCTCCGGGTGGGTCGCTACTGCATCCAATGACAACACGGTCAAGATATGGAATCCGTCTACGGGTGCGACCCGACTCGATCTAAAGGATCACAACGCCCAGATCAATGCAGTACTACAACTCAGCAATCAGAGCATCGCCACGGTTTCAGACGATGGTTCAGCGCGGATATGGAATTGGAATGGCGGCGCCCTATATCTCGAGTTCACGGAGCATAATAGTCCGGTAGCAACGATCGTGGAACTACCCAACGGACGGGTCGCCTCTGGAGCAGACAACGGAACACTACTGATATGGGATCCAGACACGGGGAGGGTGCTACGCCGCCTTGACGGACATACCGACAGAGTGGTCGCGATTCAGTCGCTAGCATCAGGAAAAATAGCCTCTGCATCATATGACAACACCGTAAGAATATGGGATCCAAGTGGCCAGCAAGAGCCTGTAGTACTTATCGGGCACACGGACTCCCTTTGCGGGGTCGTTGAGCTATCCGATGGGAGAATCGCAACAGCATCCGACGATCGTACCGTAAAAATATGGGACCCCGTTAGCGGTCAGCTCCTCCTCTCCCTGACAGGTCACAAGGGCTGGATTAACGCCTTTCTTCAGATGCAAGATGGTCGCATTGCCACGGCATCAGCCGACAAAACCATCAAAATATGGAACGAAAGAAATGGGATATTGGAGCGTTCGCTGCGACGCCACACGAGTAGAATCTATGCCTTAGAACAGCTGGAGGATGGTCGGCTCGTCTCAGGATCGAGCGACGGAACAGCTCGAGTGTGGATTGTCCCTAGGAGAAATACATAAGTAGACTACGTTTCAGAAAGAATAGGGGGTTAGAGCCATACGCCTTTCCATAATTCATCGTATAAACTTTTACACGTCTCTATTGTTAATCTTTCTTTCGGATTTGATTTAAGCATTCCTTTTAGCAAGTCCGCAAGGGCTTCTTTCTGTTCGTCTTGGCTAAAGAGCTTTTTCTCAGAAAGCTTAGTCATCAGTTCATCAACATATGCCCCGAGGGCCTTCTCCCGATTTGCACGGACCTCTTCATTCAGTGTGTAATTCCGCCGGGTGTTCTTTCTCAGGGATCCGTCCGACGCCGAAAAGGCCTTATGTTGAAGAATAAACCTTTCAACCCCTCTGCGGCCCGATTTTGGGCTTCCCCCGGAATCTATATCCTGTTCAGCAACATTGAGCACCATCGCCCCACGGTCTGAATCCAATACCAGCTCCTCTAACATTCTAACCATACAAAGACCCGCAGCATAGACATCACCCTTGACGCCATAACTACCTCCCTTGCCTCGCGTTGATTCTGGCGGCGCAAACCGAGGGTTGCCTGAGTA
This sequence comes from Chlamydiales bacterium, assembly GCA_041603795.1. Lineage (GTDB taxonomy): Bacteria > Chlamydiota > Chlamydiia > Chlamydiales > JBFIDQ01 > JBFIDQ01. The sequence goes on along the minus strand of JBFIDQ010000032.1, from coordinate 10,306 downwards.
CTTCCCCGTAATGTTCCCGTTCCCATCTACCTTCTTAGATTTTCCAAAGTCAGAAAGTTTTAAGAGATACCCTCCCTCGTCTTTCTTGTAGAGCAGTAGGTTATCGGGTTTCAAGTCCCCCGTCACATATCCAGCCTTTTGGAGCTGACTAAGCCCTCCAAGCAAATCCCCAATACACTGCTTGCACACATCTTGGTTGAACTCACTTCGAAGATCTGCCTTATTAAAGAATCCTTCTAACGCACCATTTGCGACGTCCGTAATAACGGCATAAACGCGCTTGGTCCCGCCAAAAAATCCCTTCATTATGCCCTTTGCTACTTCAGCGCGTAACGCCAAATTTTTTGCTGGTACTCCCGCTTTTTCTAGTACTTTGGCCACAGTATGCATTAAGCCAACTTCTTCTCGCAGCTCCTTGCCGTGGCCAAATTTGGCAGTGTACACGACGTCCTTTAGCGCTTGGTTGACCACCGGTTCCTCTGGACCATTTGGGGAGGCCCCTGCAATTGAAATTAAATCTCTGCCCACTATACGAACGATTTTACAAGCGCCTTCAGCGATTTGGGAAATACCTTTTAAATTTACGGCCCGCCCAATAGTCCGCCTACGAATTGTATCTGCTTTTTCAGTTGCGCTTCCCAAAACGACGGATAGGGTACCCGTCTGCGGCCCACCCTTGATATCCCTCGACGAGCTTGTGGGCAAGGAAGTCTCCAACTTCACTCCCGGTAAAAGGGGGGAGGATGCGCCTCCTGCACTTTTTGCTCCAAGGACCTTAGTTGCCGTGTTCTGAATCTTAGAGATGCTCTCGTAGAGTTTTTTTGCTTTAGGGCTGAACTTTTGTGACTGTTGGCTGCCCTTCAATTTAAGACCCTCGTGGGTCACCCGACTGCCAGCCAGTTTTCCTTGCCCTTCTGGCAGTTCCATCTCGCCCAGCATCTTTCCTACGATCCCTGCAAGCTTAACCTGCTGCTCGGGAGAGAGCTTGATCTTTTTTGAAGGGTCCTTAGGGTCCAGTAAAGTGACCTTAAGTAACTCACCACCCACGCGTAGTAGGCCCTCCGTGGTCACCTCAATCTCTTTGCTCTGCTTTCCCTTCACTGGACGCAAAGAGGACAAGCGATCTGGGCTTGGGCCTGAGTTATCAATTGGCGACGTCATAAATCCACATCCTTGTGTATATATACTATTTTAACACATAAAAAATATAATTGAAAATTGAACTCAAGCTAATTGATCAATATTGCCCGGTTTTAAACCGTTACAAGAGTGCTCTTCTTGTACTAAAAAGCCTCTGCGGCCGTTAGTTTTTTACAACTACAGAAAACGCAGAAGCCTTATAGAGAGTGAGTTAGCTATTCAGAAAGCACGATTTATGGAGACTCACTCCAATTTTGCCTTCTTTTCTCCTGAATCTTGTGGAAACGCGTCTGTCGCTCGACCTCATCCTGGAAATGGGTCAGGTCACCACGCCTTTGTAGAATCTTTGCAATCTTTTGAAACTTTTGATCACCTGGTCCGCTACGCGGCAATTCAGGTTCAATTGCAGGGAAACGTGATTCCATTCCAAGATGGTGCGCGATGAACCCTAGGCGCTTTGCCTGATCTCCGGCTATCCCTTGCCTTCCTGGTGACCAGCCGTGACCGCAATGTGGTGACACCTCCATGACAATGGGCGCACTCCCCTGCTGCGCGTGCTGAAGGCGCGCAGCCATCTTCCTAACATGCAGCGCATCGACGCGCACATCATTGGCCCCGGCCCGCAGGAAGGTCGCTGGGTATGCGATTCCACTTCTCACGTTGTGATAGGGAGAATAATCACGTAGGTAGAGGAAGTCCTCTACGTTCTCCGAGCAACCATACTCGTGGGTCCATACATGAGCGATTTTGAACTTGTGAAATCGTAACATGTCTAGCAGCGGCACCTCGCAGACGACCGCACCAAAGAGATGAGGCGCCTGTACCAATGCCGCGCCGACAAGCAATCCGCCATTACTCGCTCCAGAGATTGCCAGACGCTGAGGGGTCGTATATTTGGCGTCAATGAGGAACCGAGCCGACGCCAAAAAATCGTCGAATACGTTCTGTTTTTTTTCCTTCATTCCCTCTTGGTGCCACCACTCGCCAAGTTCGCCGCCGCCTCGAAGCAATGGTTGCGCTAGGATACCACCCGACTCCAACCACGGGGTGTGAATGGCAGAAAATGATGGAAATATGTCGACTCCAAATCCGCCGTAGCCGGTCAGAATCGTGGGGTGCGATCCATCGAGCATAAGACCTCTGGGGTGCGCCACAAACATGGGCACCAGCGTTCCGTCTTTGGAGCGTACGAGGTGCCTTGTGGTCTCATACGCCTCGCTGTCGAACCTCTTCAAACTACAGTGGTCACGCTCCAACTGATTCGTCGCATCGTCATAGAAGAACGTAGTCGCAGGAGTCGTTAGGTTTTCAAACCAGAGCGTCACCTTGTCTTTTTCCCACTCACCGTAGACCTCAGCCACCCCAACGCCGGGAAGGGGCAGATCGCGAAGATAGAGTCCCTCCTCACTATAAATCTGAATACGAGAAGCCCCTTGGTCGATGGTATGAAGATAGAGACGTCCGCCGACCCCCTTGATATCCACCATGAGAAGCTCACTTTCCGGAATAAAAACCCGCCATTTGCCCTCCTCCTTGCGAAAGACCTTGCGGCAAGAGGAATCCACACCCCGAATGGAGTAGATCCACTCTCCGATCTGACACTCCCTAACAAACGTCTTTCCATCATCGATTTCAATAAGCACCGCAGGGCCCACTACATCCGTCATATCCATTTCGTAGGTTTCGCTTCCCCGTCCAAAAGCAGAGCGAGCGATAATCAGAGAACCCTCATCGACCCCTATCCAGTGGAACCACCCCTCATCAGTCGGCTCCCAGAAAACAGACGTCGTCTCGTTTGTTTCCACGTTATGAGCAAACACCCCCTCCCAAAAGTAACTCTGACTCTCTCCGACTTCCTCAGGCGCCGGATAAGCCGTGTAGTAGAGAACAGGAAGCGTCGGGTGCCATGCGATGTACTTGTGGCGCCAGCCGTATGTATTTTGGGGAGACTCCCCTCTGGTGTCTAGATCGATCACATGCAACGAAGGGGCCTCATCGCCTCCGCGCGAACGGAGATAGGCGAGATAACGGGCGTCAGGTGAAACCCGATAGGAATCCAATCGATCGCCATACGGCCAATTATTTGGATTGACCAGCTCGATAATTTCACCCGCCAGCCCATCCTGTAGATACAACACAGGGTGAAGGTCGGTTACCGCCTTATCGATAATAAGGAAGCGTTCCTCTCCAATATCTATGGTTTTCTCGTATGCCGATGAAAAAAGACTATTGAGATTTTTCTCTAGAAAAGGCACAGCTCGGTGCATCGATAGATGGCCGCGAGTGTAGACATGCTGCTCTTCCGTCCAATCAATGACCGCCGGATCTTTCTCACTTTCCAACCACTGGTATGGGTCGACCACTAAATTGCCGTGGTAGTTGTCGACTACGCGATGCCGAATCGTCGCTGGCTGACCAGCGACAACCGAATGTGAGAAGAGTAGTAGGACCATCATCCATCTAGCCACAGGGAACCTCCAAAAAAATTTCCTCGATAACATAGCGCAACTAATTACGCAATTGTGCTACACTTGCTGGCCTTATGGATTGGATTATTGGAAAAAACCCTGTACTCGAGGCTTTGCGCTCTGGGCGCTCAGTGAACCAGCTATTGGTCGCTGAAGGAGCACGAACGGGTCATGTAGAATCGATAGCGCGCGAAATGGGAATCCCCATTAAGCGGGCTCCTCGTACTAAGCTTGACCAGCTGGTCAAGGGTGGCCAGCACCAAGGGGTTGCTGTGCAAACAGCTCCTGTGGACTACGTCGACCTCTGGGAGACCCTAAAAAGGGTAGAGAAGCCACTCATTCTTCTTCTCGACGGCATCGAAGACCCCCACAATCTAGGCGCCATTTTACGGTCGGCTGACGCCTTTGGCGTTGACGTCGTGGTCGTTCCTAAGCGCAGAGCTTGCCCGCTCACGGAAAGCGTTGCACGCACCTCAGCTGGAGCCATCGCACATGTCCCCGTCGCCCGCGTCGGCAACATCGCAGATACAGTCCGGCGCCTCAAAAAAGAGGGTGTGTGGATCTGGGGCAGCGACGCCGATGGCAGCGGCGCACCGCGCGATACACAGGCGGAACGCCCAATGGCACTGATCATTGGTAGCGAAGGGAAGGGGATGGGACCACAACTCCGCAAGTTATGTGACGGGGTATTTAGTCTACCCATGCACGGAAAAGTCAACTCCCTCAACGCCTCTGTTGCCGCAGGCATTTTACTCTACGATCTACAGGCCTGAGAATCTAGCAGAAAAAGACCTGATGTGCTAAACTGCCCCTAAACCCTAGGAGGTCAGAGATGATGCGTACATCAAACCCTGCGCTCAACGCACAAACTTTTGCTGGATCTCGAAGCAGCTCCGGTACCAATCAGATGACGGTTCAAGGGACCGTTAACAAGTCGGGCATCCTACTCATGCTTACAATGGTCACCGCGGCATTCACCTGGAGCAAATTCTACGCCTCCGGAGGAAATCCTGCGGCGGTGGGACCTTGGATGATAGGCGGTGCGCTTGGCGGATTCATCACAGCCATGGTAATTGTCTTTAAAAGGACGTGGGCACCTACTGCTGCCCCCATCTACGCACTGCTTGAGGGATTCTTTCTCGGTGGTATCTCCTCCGTTATGGAGGCGCAATTCCCCGGAATTGTCATTCAGGCAGTAGGACTCACCTTCGGTACCGCGTTTTCCTTGCTACTGCTGTACAAGGCGAACTACATACAAGTGACGGAAAACTTCCGCACGGGAATTATGGCAGCGACAGGCGGCATTGCCCTCGTCTACCTCCTAAGCTTTGTCTTGGGGTTCTTTGGAATGCCTATTGGCTTTATCCACTCAAGTGGACTCATGGGCATCGGTTTTAGCCTCTTTGTGGTCGTTGTGGCTGCTATGAATCTCATACTTGACTTCGACTTCATTCACAAAGGCGCAACGATGGGCGCGCCAAAGTTCATGGAGTGGTATGCCGCGTTCGGACTCATGGTCACACTTGTCTGGCTTTATATCGAGATCCTACGCCTTCTCTCCAAGTTGAGAGACCGTCGCTAGAGGTCCAAGAGCCGTAAGAGACCATCCTCGTACTTCGAGTTTTTGGTCATACGAAACGGGAGCGAACTGGCAATGTCGGTCGCTCCCAATTCATCTTCAAAACCATACTTCAGCTCGATTACGGTCTTGGGTCTAGGATCCGACCACGGTAGTGAGGTCAGGTGCCCCTCAAGCATACGGTAGTAGTTGAGGTGATCATCGATTGTAATCCGGTAGTTTTTGTCCTCTGACAAAAAATAGGTTCTCTCGTAAGTGTTCAGCAAGACAGGCTTTAGCTGTCGGAGTCCCTCGCGAAGCGCCCTTGGCAGGTCAGCCTTGTCAAATAGCTCCACGAGACACCGCAAGTCAAAGCGCGCCTCAACGGAAAAAGAAGGTAGAGGGTAGCTCGCCTTAGCCCCGAGAAGTCCCTCCTTCTGCTTCACCTCAAGCACCGGCTTCGCCACAAAGGCAAATGTATCTCCGTACCAGCGGATGCGCACCTTGATGCGGTCACGAAATCCCTCCACGGTACTCCTCAGACATTCGTGATCTTCCGAATCGAAGTAGATATTATTGATCTGCCGGTGAGCGAAAATCTCGCGGAAAAAACCCGGATTCAACTTAACGATGTGCGCCACGTCGCGCGCGCCCAACTCGGTCGTGAACTTACGTTCAAACCGGTAGTTTTCCAACTTACTAGGATCAAAAGGTTCGCCAATCATCTAGTTAAGCCATCTTACTATCCATAAACGTCACACTAGCATTCTCGTGAAGAGCGCGGATCTCAGAGCGACTCTTCTCCAGCTGCACAACGTTCTCGAATTCCACAAGAAAGGTCCCCTCAAAATGCTCAGAGCTGTCGTCAAAGCGCTTCAGTTGGACCTGCGAGCAGTTTCCCTTGAGCACGTCGACTACGCTATCCAATCCGAGAGCGCCTGACTTTGGTGTCGAAACAGAGAGATACATATTCTGATGATTCTCGCGCTTTGAGAGCTTACTCACAATGATGATCATACCCACCACCATAGCAAACGAGACGAGCGTAATCACACGCTGATTCGCGCCCATTCCAAGTCCCACACTAATCAAAAGAAAGAGGTAACTGAGCTCTTCAGGCTCCTTAATAGCTGACCGAAATCGCACAATCGACAACGCCCCAACGAGGCCCAATGAAAGAGCAAGGGAGGATTTCACGACGGTGATGATAATCATTGTCGTGCAGGCAATCAGTAGAAAGTTACGCGAGAACATGCGTCGGTTGCTTAATGCCGTTCCGTACCGCACATACACCCATCCCAGGAGCTGCGAAAGCAGAGCCACCGTCAATAAATTGATCACAAACCCCAGCAGGTCGATTTGCACCGTACCTTGGGTAAGAAACTGTTCAAATGCAGCATCGTTATTCATGTAGAGCACTCCTATTTCGCTGAAGTCATCGACACAAATGCTGAATGGAGTAGAAAAAATAACAGGGAATCGAAGCTAATGCTCACACTGTTAGATGGTTATTTGTCCTCAACCCGAGAAATAACTGCGCTGAGTTGAATGAAATCACTGGCAGAGAGCTGATCGGCTTCGAACAGATCGAAGACGGCGTCGCGGATTTCCGGACACTCCAGGTAGGTACTATGAGCATAACTCGCTAACAGCGTATATTTTGCCTCCAGGGTGGCCGCGGTCTGCTCCACCGCAATGTGAATAACGGGATTAAGAGGCGCCTTTGCATATTCAGCAAATAAGTCACCGAGGAGGCTCTCCGTTACCAGAATCTCGGCCTGCGCCGCCTCGAGGTAGGCAGGACGGTCGAACGTGGGGTCTTCTGCACAAAGTCCGGCCAACGACAGCGGAACGCCTGCAAGGATGATAAACACGATTTGGCATAAAATTACTCTCACGGGCACCCTCCACCCCTATTATACCACTGAACGAGCATTAAGAGAGGGTAAACGCATTGGGCTCCTCACAGAGCCTTTAAGTCCTGAGCGATTTGCGCCTTTAGCGCGGAAGAGTCTGCAAACTGTTTTTCGTCGCGAATGAAGTGGTGGAATTCGACCTCAAGCTCCTTTCCATAAAGAGAGCCTGAGTAATCCAGGAGATGCACCTCCAGAAGAGGTTCGTCGCGCTGTTTGAGGGTAGGAGAGCGTCCCAAGTTGGCAATACCCCCGTGTGTGGCGCCGTCAACCGTTGCGGTGACCGCATACACACCGTGAGGCGGCAAGCAACGCCCAATTACGTCCACATTTGCCGTGGGGTAGCCAATCTCCTTGCCACGCCCGTCACCAGTAACGACCTCGCCAGCAATGGAGTAAGGGCGCCCAAGCAATTCAGCTGCAGTAGCGAGATCCCCTGAGCGTATCGCCTTGCGTATTTCCGTGCTGGAAACCACAAGGTCATGCCATTTAAAGGCATCCAAGTACTCGAACGTGTACTCCATCTCCTCAGCATGTGCCGCCACAAATTCGGGGTTTCCGCGACGGCCTTCACCGAATTGCGCATCATGTCCAAGAACAATATGGGCAAAGTGGAATGCCTCTTTGAGCTCAGAAAGAAAGAGCTCAGCACTTTTATGCTGTAACTCCTTAGTAAAAGTAAGGGCAACGAGCACATCGAGTCCAAGATCTCCAAGCCAACGAATCTTTTGGGCGTGCGTTCCCAGACTTTCCACGGCGCGATCAGGCCGCAATAGGCCTTTGGGGTGATTGACAAAAGAAACCGCTACGCTAGGCATGCCACGAGCGTGACTGGCAGCGATCAGCTTTTTGAGCACCTGCTGATGGCCCAGGTGAACCCCATCAAAGGTGCCGATCGTAAGGACCGCATTTGCAAAAGGAATTTCTGGTAGTGCATGTAAAACTTCCACGCCGTCAAATTTAGGCTGCACCCACTTTTAACGCAATCAATGCGTCGCCCCATCATAAATAAAGCGAAGCACATCCCTCTCCAAAGCGCTCCTCTACCCATTTGGTGAGCTCTCCCGGGTCATCAGGAACCGTCACTTCGCGGTCTTCCAAATCGGTTACCCCCCAGATTTCTACCTTGCTTGAGTTGTAGATATTGGTAGGGTCTGAGAAGCGCCCGTGTAGCTTAAATTCCCCATTGTGAATGACGAAGTCAGAGGGATGCTTTCGGCCATTGGTGGCCGTAATGACAATTTCAGACGATTGACGTCTTAGAATCGAAGTTCCTACGGTAAAAGGGACCTTATCCTTTTCGTGCCCCAGAAAATCAAAAATTGTCGGAAAAATATCGACATGGGATGCGCTAGGCGGAGGGGTAAAGGTGGCGAAAGTTTTAGGGAATTTGTAGAACTGAGGAACCGTAATCCGCGCCTCCCAAGGGTACTTACCGTGACCTGAGAGATCATTCTCCAGCAGCGACTCCCCGTGGTCACCGGTGACCACGATTAACGCCTCGTCGTAGCGCCCTCTCTTCCGCAAAACGTCAAAAAAGCGACCGACCTGATGATCAACCCCTTTCATCGTGTTTCGGTAGCTGTTGCGAATCTTTCGAGTCTTCTCCGCACTATAAGCCTTTTGATGCTCTGGCTGGTGGATAACCTTGAAGTGAAGGCCCTTGATCTCCTCGGGCGTGTAGCAATCTTCCTCGAGGTCGGGAATTTCAGAAAGCCAGGACCATTGGTAATGTCCTGCGTCGAGAAAGACGAGGTATAGGTTGCCACCCTTACTTGGCTCACTTTGCTCGATCAAGCTGTCGATCACCTTCTCATCGCGATAGGCTGTATACCCCGACATCAGGTCAGGTGACCAATTGTGCTCTTGACAGGTGGAGTCAAGCAGCGATCCTTTTTTCCCAAAATAAATGTCATTGCAAATACGCCATTCTTCGCCAAAGCGGGTGTCATCCGTTTGAAAGACGAGGCCTGGATCCGCAATCGCATGGATTCGATAGCCGAGCTTCTTCATGACCCTTAGGGGTAGGCTTCCGAAGCTTGCTTCCTCACGCATCGCTTGCTCTAGCTCGTGGGGCCATCTCGAGTGAAACAGACCATACCAAGAGTGCCAGGTTGAGGTGGAGGCGGGCAAGGTGTGTGCTATCGAGGGACATTCCCCCCTTAAGCCAGCCAGGTGGGGCGTATGGGCCGCGGTTACATAGTCCCCTCGGAAGGTTTCAAGAACGAAGAGATAAATATCTGGTAGGGGTCCGTCTAGCAGTTCGACCGTTGAAAGATAGCCATCCATCTCCCTGGGTTTGGGAAGACCGGGAAGTGTCACCGGAAAGGTAAGGCCTTCGCGCTCCGTTCGCGGAAAGGCGGAGGCAAGAGGAAGCGTACGGGAAACCTTTTGATGAGTGATGGTGGTCACCTCATCTTGCACTACGCGGGCAAGCATCTGAATAGACCCCCCAAGAAGGATAGTGGCCATCACTATCCGACTAAAGGCAATGGATCGCTCGCGACAGCGCGAATAGAGGTAGGGCCCGAGTACAAGGGCCACAGCCGCAGTTCCAAGGAGTCCCCAAATGGCTCCAGAGGCGAGTTGGGTTTCGTTGATAAGAAATAAGGGGCCACGGCGATGCAGCAGATAGAGAGCTTCGAGGAGAGAGCGGTTGGACGACAATAGCAGGGTAGCTTCGATCAGGTGAAGCACGAGTAGCATATTCCCAAAGGCGACCCAGCGCTTTTTCTGCCAGCGGAGCATGGCCATCCAAACGATCAAGTAAATAGACAACTGAAGAGCGACGAGCAGGGGAATACTGATCAGATAAAGGCGAACACTGCTGGGAAGGAGTAGGAGGTGGAGCGAAGTCAATAGAGCAAACCAGGCCATCCAATAGCTAGAGCGGATCGCACAAGGGGCGCGCCACAGGGTGCTTAGGGTCCATGTAGGTCGATTTTCCCATGCGAGTCTTAGGTCAGTCGCAAGCGCAGATCGCCACCTCCGATCTGCCAAAGCAGATAGCCACAACAGGCCTTTAGCAATCCCCAATAAGAGGAATGAGTACTGAATCGTAGGCAGGAAAAATGCACCTGTAAGTTGGACGCCAAAAGTGGTGTGAATGGCCTCTCGCCAATGTTCAAGGGGTGCCAGAAGTACGAGGACCGCGGCAAAGCCGACCTCTATCATGCAACTTGCCACGCGCCATTTTTTAGGGACTAACCAGAGGTCCAAGCGCCTTC
>JBFIDQ010000031.1:0-14695 GCA_041603795.1 Chlamydiales bacterium | reverse complement strand
TGCGCAGAGGGAGCTTTCTCTGCGCACCTCCGCGCCCTCTCCGCCTCTGCGATGAAATTGTTCCACCCCTTGGATACCTGGCTTTACTATACTGCCGCGTCGATTGCTTTCTCTGCGCTGGCTAGAATTTCTTCCTCATCGAGCTGTCGTTTGCTTTCCAACGGATTCTCTTCTAGGCTGATCATTGCGTGCTTGATTCCCTCTAACTCCCTAATTCTTTTGAGTAGGGGCTCTTGAAGCAATTGCAATCGCACTCTTTCTTCTTTTACGGCCTCGGTCGAAGTGACGCTATTTTGCTGTCGGCTACTCAGCTCACCAATGTATTTAGTCAGTCGATTGATCAGTAGCTCCATGCATTGATCACCACTTTTTATCGTGGTTTGGATTTCATCCAAAGCAGTCGACATGTTTTGGGCCCCTCTCTGAGGGTCTCTCGAGGCTTCTTGAAGTCTGACAAGAGTCACCCGTGTTGCCTGTATCCACCGGTCTAACTCAGCGTGTCGTGCCTGCACCTCCTCCCCACGCACGTTAAAGTCTTCTGTTGCCGCTTTTGCAAGAGGCAAATAGTTCTTTAGTCCAGTGAGAGTGCGTTCGAGAGAGGTTACGTAGTCTTCGAGAGCATTGATGCGCTCATTTGCTGTCGCCTCCCTCGCTTGCAAAGCGATCAGCTCATTCTGTCTTATTTGGAAACTCTTTTCCAGTTCCTCAAGTTTTCCGCGGACCTTATTGAGCTCCTCAATAACCTTAGGCAGGTCGTCGTCGAGTTCCCTGTTTACAATTCCCAAGTTGACCACTGCATCGTGAGTGTGATGAGTTGCTCTTCCAATCCGCTGTGCTGTTTGTTGCATTTTGGCAACGGTAACGCGATCGGCTAGAAAGGAGAGAGCGACGAGAGCGATGCCCCCGCCGGTGTAGTAGAGACTCGTTTTTAGGTCGTCATTGGCATCCGCATCAGCACATTTTTCTAGAGAGATCAGGCAAACCTGATGAAGAGTTTCGGCTGCCTTCCATGGAACATACTGTCCATAAAGAAATAGGGCCGTGCCTGCTAGCCCGCCAAGGCTAGAAACGAGATGTACCGCCTTTTTTGCTCCAGAGTTTGCCAGCTTGCCAAAGCAATAACTAGCTTGTACGACCTGTCCTACCATTACGCATCTCCTCTAACTGGTTTTTTAAAGTTTTGTTTTTATCCACCAGTTTTTTGATGATACGCAGAAGGTATTGTTTATTGGTATCTTTATCTATATCCCTAAGGTCTGTGTTGATCTTGATGGAGGTTTCCTTGAGCAGCGCCGTCTCCTCGGTCATTTTGCGCGTCTCCGCCAACATGAGAGCGTCAGTTTTTTCAAGCTCGCTCAATTCACTGCTCAGCTCTTTGGAGATCGCTCCTATGGTCGTAGTGACTTGTTTGAGGTGCCGCTGCGCAGTTTCACTAATGGTGTCGTGACGTCGCTGTAGCTCCGTTTGCAATCTCTGGATCCGTTCGAGGCGCTCCATGTAGTCCGTTGGAAGGTTCTCAATCGCCTCGCCGAAGGCGGTTTGTGCTTGCTCAACCTCACTCAGGTTGCAATGAAGCGATTGCGTGCTTGTCGCTAAGTCCAGCATTTCCTTGACCGCTTGCGCTCTCTTATCTTCCACCTCGTCGAAGAGAGAGCGAAATTGCTCCAGTGCTCCCACTGCGACAGTCAGCCTCTGAGTTTTTGCTGCGAGCTGTCCGCTCAGCTGCCGCACCAGCCGTTCCGCCTTGAGCGTATCCTTTTCCGAGAGTTCGCGAACATCTTCAGCCTGATCTGCAACATCTTGCGCCTTGGCTACCGTCTCTTCAAGCTTTGCATTGCGCATTTTTAGAGTCTCAAGAAGCTGTTCGAGTCGGTCAGCATCCTTTTCGATTGAGCCCTGAGGGATGAAACGTTGGAGGTAATAAAATCCAACGAGATTACTAATGGCCAGAGCTCCATAGAATGCTGCAGACACATAGTTTTGAACGGCGATGGCCGAGACGCACGCGATGCCTCCCGCTGCCGCGCCGAGTTGTAGGACGCGTATTGACCAGTGCGTGACCATCCGTTCGCGAAATTCCCCAATAGAGGGGTGGTTGACAAGGTTGGTGACAGTTCCTGTTACTGATCCGATCAAGCTAGACATTGGCTCCTCCAGTGAGATAGACTCAATCTCGTCACCGTATCGCCGAGAGGATAAAGTATCAAATGAAAATTACAGTTTGCATTCTGGGTGCCACGGGTTCCGTGGGACGTCAATTTATTGAGCTTCTTGAGGACCATCCACTCTTTGAAGTGACCACACTGATGGCGTCTTCTCGATCCATTGGTAAGAAAATTGGTCCGTTGGTGGTGCAGGAGTGTGATCCATCTGTCTCCTGTGACCTCGTGTTTTCAGCTTTGGATGCGGCTGTTGCCGGTCCCATTGAAGAGGCGTTTGCTTCCGCTGGAAAACTTGTGATCTCAAATGCGAAGAGTCACCGCTGGCACCCCGACGTGCCGCTTGTGATTCCTGAAGTGAATGCAGAGCATTTACAGCTCGTCGCTCGCCAAAAATGGAGCGGCGGTATTGTCACCACTCCCAATTGTGTGGTGATTCCGCTCTGCATGGCCTTAAAGCCTTTGGACGAGCATTTCGGAGTAGAAGCCCTGCATGTGGTCTCCTTGCAAGCGATTTCCGGAGCGGGTCGCAGCGGCCTTTCGGCTTTGGAGATTCAGGATAACGTGATTCCCTACATCGCAGGAGAGCAGGAGAAAATTGAGCGCGAGCCTTTTAAGATTATGGGGTGGCATCCCGAGCAGGTTGCCATTAGTGCCCAGTGTACGCGAGTGCCTGTGAGCGTTGGACACACCCTTTGCGTCTCCGTAAAGCTACGCCAGGAAGCCTCCTTAGAGGCGGTCCGTGCCGCACTTGAAGAAACCACCAATTACCACGACGACGAGGTCTGGCCTCAGCCGCGTTTGCATGGTGGAATGGATGCGCATACGGGTCAGCTCCAAAGCTGCCCCGTACTTTCCTGCCGCTTTACTATTGTAGCCGATAACCGCATACGCGGTGCCGCAGGCAACGCCATACGGACCGCAGAGAGAAAGTTTGCCTCTATTTTTTCTTAGCCTTTGGTAGGCAATCGACCCAAATAGGTGAGCTCCACGCGCGATGGCCGTCTTTCTGTGTGACCCGTAGGTAGTAATAGACGAATGGCGGACGTTTGTCGGGGCTGTCCAAGGCTACACTATTGAGGTCGACGAGGTCATCGTAGGTGAAGTTTAGGGAATGGCCTTCACATTCAAGGGTTGTGAGCACCTTGCCGTTTCTGATGATCTCCACGGTTTCCAGGTCATCCGTTCCAGCAGCAAAGCCAATGATATGGCGATTGACGACAAGTCCCGGTTTGCTTTCCACGCTGAGCTCTTGGCCCATCGAAGCGCCAGTAATGCGGATATCAACGACCATTCGCTCGCCCGTAGTGGCGTAGCAAGCGCGATCATGTAGAGCCTTGTAAAAATGCTCACGGCCCATTTCTTTGGACAAAATGGCCGTCATACCTGGAGGGTACTGCACTTGATCATTGTCGTAGAAATCGGCATAGGTGCCGCGATCATCCAAACCGCCCGCGACAAATCCGAAGCGGAGGTTCTGGTTCAAAGCGGAAACGATCGATCCCGCACCATCCTCCTTGACTCCTTCGCGTCCTTCCGGCTCGATAGGGAAAGTATTGCCTTGCTTTTTGGTGCACTCAGATGAGCCCCAAGCGTTGTAGATCTCAACGACCCGCTCGAACTCAGGGTTGAATTGCGACCAGTCGCATCCCATACCCTTTCCCATGGTGAAATTTGGAATTGAGATGAGTTCATTCGGAGCAAGACTCTTATAAATCTTGCGCAAGGTGTTCGATTTGGATTCCTTCTTTCGCAGGATTGGCTTATTGTCCTTTCCATAGATGAAAATGCGATTTCCCTCGCCAGCGTGGTTGCCCGCCCATTGGAATCCGAGAATATTCACAAAACGGTCCGTTTCGTTAAACTCTGCTACGTTGTTAGTAATCGATTTCCAAACATCCTGAGGGGTTTCATCTTCACTTTCGAATGGTGACGAGGCAAAGAAGCTGAGTGCTTTTTCGTCGCGGAAGTGGCGCATGCACGCCTCCACATTTTCCGTCGAATCAACACGCTCGGATTCCCCATGAAGTAGTCCCCAAAAAATATTAGGGTAAGCATCTGGTACACAGCGAATAGGAGCTGACTGAAACGTCTCGTCTGTTTTCAGATTTTTCAGGGTGATGGTGAATATACCCTCTTCATTGAAATAGAGGTTGGGAAGAGTGATGAACCCCGTCTCCGGAACAAAAATCTTCCACGATAGATTGTCACGTAGCTGCTCGTGACTTAGCTCAACGAGGGTATCTTCGTCTGTATTCGCAGAAAGGTTGCCGTGCTCATCTTCAAATCGAATGATCACATCAAAACGTTTGTTTTTCTGGACGTGAGAAGGGGTGATCACGCGAATGTTCGCCACCTCATTGCCGCGGATGTCGATAAGAAAGAGCTCTGGATCTTCGTAATTGCCCTTTCCAGTGGGGTCGACAGATAAAAAGAATGGACGTCTTCTCTGGACATGGTGCTGGCAGGAGGTTCCTGAGACATCGTCCTTTTTGCGGCTGTCCTTGCCAGGCCCCATATGAAGAGTAAAGGATCCTCCTTCAGCAAGAGCCTCAGGAAGTGTGAATTCGTAGTGAGGTACCCAAGAGTCGTCTAGCTCAATTTCGATCGGATGGACCGCTTTCCCGCCTTCCGTCTCTCCCCACAACGCATTTTCCTTCACCTTCGTGCCCGTTTCCGGCACCTCCCAGTCGATATCGCGACCCTTACTGTTGATATCAAATTTGAGCTTAGCTCCCTTTGGAAGAGCATTTGCTGTTGTGTATACAAATTTCCACTTTCCTCGCTGGCCTGCTAGGGCCACACTAGGTTCGCAGTAGCAGATGGATCGGCGCATGATGGTGAACTCCCACGTTTCGTGGGTTCATTATACGCGTGAAGGGGGTTATTTTCAATGTATTAGGACGAAGAGCTCGGATGAGAAATTGGGGTGAGGCGAACTTTCTCTACCGTGCGATCCGTTACGCTTAGAATTTCCAGCTCGAAGGTGTCGGAGTGAATGACCAGTCCCTTCTGTGGGATCGTGCCGGAACGGTGGAAAATAAATCCGCCTAGGGTGTCATATTCACCATCCTGGGGAATTTCTACACCGAGTTCTTCCTCAAGATCTAGAATGGTCATACGGGCATCGATGATCCACCCGCCAGCCACTTCTGAGTGATAAAGGGCCTCTTCCTCATCGTACTCGTCCTCAATCTCACCTACAATTTCTTCCAACAAATCCTCAATGGTTACGATGCCTTCCGTGCCGCCGTACTCGTCGACAACAACCGCAATGTGGGTTTGCTTCTTGCGAAATTCCTGCAATAGGTCGGAGACGCGACGTGTTTCCGGAGTGTAAAGAGCTTCCTTGATGAGGCCTTCGATCGATTGATCGAGTACTTCCTTGTCGTCCTTCATGAAGAGATTCATGAGGTCCTTGTACATCAAGATCCCAACGATGTTGTCCACGCTGTTCTTGTACACCGGCGCTCGGGAATACCCTTCCTCATCCAGAATCTTTGCTGCCTCTCGCACCGTTGACGTTGCAGAAATGGCAAAGATTTCAACTCGGGGTACCATCACCTCACGTACAACGCGGTCACGAAAGGTGACAGCGGATTCAATGAGCTTTTTATCGTTTTCGTCGAGATGGGTCTCTGTCGACGCACCCTCGATCATTTCAATGATTTTTTCCTTCACCGTCTCAATGGATTCCCCAGGCGATTGCTTTGGCTTGCGCTTGGCCGCACGGTGGTAGCCGAAAAGAAAGATGAAGGTTAGGGGAAGGGTAGCGATGAGGTAGGTACTTGCTAGGGGTGCGCTATCCTGTACACATTTCATCGGATCGTGACGTGACCACGTTCGCGGTAGAAAATCGCCAAAGAAAAGGGAGAGTCCAAGTGCGCCGATGAGCCAGATGATGGAGTGACTCAATGGCCCAGGAATCACGTTCAGTTCAATCAAAAACACCACGGCGGTCACGCCGGTAAGGAAACGGGTGATATTTTGAGCGGAGTAAAGGGCAAACAGAAGTGCCTCGATTTGAGAGTCGGGGAAGAGGAGTCGTTGCAGGCGGAGGAAAACAAAGGCCTCGCCAAGTTCGTTCAACTCCTCACGCGACCGGTTGCGTCGCAAGCGCCGGAAGGCTGATGTTGCTGCAGTGAGAAAAAAGGTGCCGACAAGTACGAAGAGGAGAAAGGCAATTGTCGCAATGATCGTCATGCGAGGAGTCCTTCGGACTCCAAAGAGTCGAAGTGACGGCGTTCCGCCGCGCGCATCTCTTCTCGGTCCGCTTCCTCAATGTCGTCATATCCCATCAGATGTAGCAGGCCATGTACAGTGTAGAGGAGGGTCTCTCTCAATGGGTCTCCACCGTGCGTTTTGCAGTAGTTGATGGCCGTCTCTGGGCAGACGAAAACCTCCCCAATAACTCGATACCCCGGCTCATCAGGGGGGTCAATGGGAAAAGAGATGCAGTCCGTTGTCGTAGGATCATCAAAAAACTCGTCGTGGAGCTGACAGATTGTGGCCGTGTCAACAAAATGCAGAGAGAGCTCATCGGCTTTTTGTCCCTCAAAAGCAATGACATGGCGACAGATTTGCGCGATACGCTCTTCTGAGAGTGCCACTGCATTTTGAGTATTGTCAATTGTGACCAAGAGCTTGGGGGTTTCCTGGTTCATTTAGCTAAATTTGAATTTAACATGAGTGTGGGGGTTCGTCAAGAGGAGTGGGCCGAGGCGAGCTCGGCCCTATTGACTTAGGCTGCGTGGGTTTTTGGAAGGCCAGTAACTTTTTTGTTCTCGCCGTCTTTCCATTTGCCCAGCTTGCGAAGGGCATCGACACGTTCGTAGCGCTTCAAAACTGTGCGTTTTGTGCCGCCTTTATTCGCTTTTCCGTAACTTGGATGTCTAGACATATTCTTTTCCTCTAGCTAACGCTTTTAACGGGCGGTAGGTAAAAAGCACCCTCCGCACGGTTGGTGTGTTCACGGTAACCCTTAGGAAGATTGTCCTTCTTTGGACCTGTCTTCTCTGCGGGTGGCTGCCGCTTGTGGGGACAGCGAGCTCTACGCTCGCCTTGCTTTGATTGTCTGGTCATCAGGTTTCCTATCTATAGATCATCTATGGCAAGTAGCATACGGTATTTGCATATTAGGTTTCAATAGCCAAATGCGGTGGCTAGCGATCCGTCCCAATCAAATAATGATAAGTCTTTTGACTCAGAACCTTGCCATACACGCCCCAGGTGGCTAGTTTTGACGGGGTGTTGTCCATTAAAGGACCTATGGCCACATCATCGACCTCGCCTAGCTTGTTCGCAAAGTGCTCTAGAGATGCCCCTTCGTTGTTCAACTTATCCTGGAGAAGGCTGTGTTCGTTGATGTAGTTGACAATCCGAAGCGACTGCCCCATGACGGTAAGAACATCATGAATATGCCCCTTCATGTTGACCGGTGTGAAGTCAGTTGCTTGTGGTCCAGTTGAAAAACTTGTATGGAGACTCACCCCAGTGGTGGTGCGGTTGCTGGCGAGCGAGGTCAGAAGGCTCTTAACGTCGATTTTTTTTACTCGTGATGCCGCCGTGGTGCGGAAGTAGAAGCTGGTTTCTTTTGGCAAGTAGACGATCTGCCACTTGTTCCACTCAGGATCCGTCGACCGGTCGAGCTGGTGAAATCGGTCCGCCAGCAAACTTTGTCTAGCTGAATCGGGTTGGAGCTCTTTGGCGTAAACGATCTTTCCCAATGCCGTGCTTTCTTTAGCTAGAAGCTCTGGACGTTCTTTGTAGTAGCGGGCGTTGGAGTAGCGGAGCGAGGCATTGTCACCAAGCCAGCTTTGCTGCACGGGTAGTGCATCAATCGGCATGCGATCAAATTTGTGCGCCAGGAGATCACTATCTTCATTGCACATGAGTAGGTTGTCAATGCTGTGAAGGGTTAGCTCCCAATGCGTGTCAATGTAGTCAATTTCTAGCGCGTGGCCGTCTTTGTCGCAGACACTCCAGTGGAAGTTGGCTTCGCCGCTATGGGAGTGAATACGAGAGGCTTTTGTTAAGCGTATTTTTGAATCTGCCTTTGTGATGGTGAGTCCATCGGTTAGCTCGCCTTCGTAGTCGACAATCAGACGCACCACGTCATCCCTGCTGCTTGCCTGATCTAGGAGGTACTGGAGGAGTTCCATTTCGGTTAGAGCTGGAATAGAGGGGTTGTCTATGGTTTTGTGGAAGCGCGAGCGAATAACGGTCATCGTGGCGGCAAGGCCGGCGTCATTCATTCCGTCTTGAGCCGTTGCTGGAGAGAGGAGGTTGAAGGAAATGCTGGCGTGTTTGCTTGTCCATGTGGCCAGCTGGTCATCGGAATTCACTCGAATGGCCTGACGATGATAGCCCCGTGGATGGTGAAGAATCATGCCGTAACCATCTTCTCCGCCTAGTGGGTAGTCAAAGTTGCGCGACATCACGGGCTGGTGAATGTGCTCGCCTATGACGATGCATCCTTCTGCTAGGTTGCTGATGAAAACGATGAGTATTAGTAGAGTTTTAAAGTCTCGCATGTGTCCTCGTATAAAAAAAACAAGTATACACAATGTGAGAATTTAATCCCAGGGGTGACGCCAGCGCCAATGATCCCAGAAGGGTCCGCTCCATACGGGACCGCTTTCAATTTGAATTTCAATTGTTTTTTTTGGAATGTATCTGGGGTAGTCATATCCCGCGTTGTACTCCTCTTCTACGATGTAGAGCACCTCGTATGGATTGATGTAGGTTTTAGAATATTGGCTAGTAGGATTGGCAATGGAATCTTTGTCTAGGGCGTCTTCGCTCCACCGACCGCGATAATTGCCTTCGCGGTCATATAGTTTGGGCGCTTGGGTACTGTTTGGGTTCAAGGTGAGCTGTTCTCTGTGGTAGGGCTGACCGTAACTCTCCATTGGCCCGCGGGCGTAAGGGTCGTTAAACGGAGCCGGTGGACGTCCAGCGTTGTGATAGGTTCCTAAAATTCGCGCTCCGTCAAGCGGTGCAATCAATACCAGTAGTAGCAAGAATAGACACATGCTGTCCTCCCTTTCTAGCCTAATAATAGCACATAAGTCATTAATACTAAAATATTAAGGTTTAGCGAAGGGGGAGCGATTCTACGCGATTTGAAGCGTGAATCCTCGCTCGCGGTACGCCTTATAGCGCTCACGTGACCTTTCCAATTGCACTGTGTTGGTCTCATCTTTGAGATCGTAGACGCAGCGATAGCGGAGGGCCATGGCGCTGGGTTCCGGACATAAATGCACCAGAATAGTAGCGTCATTGAGATTGCGGTTGGCTGTCGTTAAAACGACCGCCTCGTCGCTTTTGTCGTAGGCAACCTCGTGAGGCAGAAAGCTATCATTTGGCACCTGCCAAAGATGATCATCAAGGAACGCAACAGCCTTTTCGTCAGGCAGACGCACGAGCACCCGCTCGCCACTGACGTAGTGATCGTAGATGACCCCCATGATCTTGCCGAGCTTGCTCTTGTTGTCCTGAACAGAAAGGAAAATAACTTCGGGTTTATCCATCAATTGGTCTCTTTAACGAACTCAGGAGGAGGGCAAACGGTTCCCTCGTTTTCGGGATGGATGACACCAACGGAAATAATGAATTTAATCGCATCTTCTATGGGCATATCGAGGTAGATGATGTCCTTTTGCTTGAGCATCAGAAGATAACCGGACGTTGGGTTGGGGGTCGTCGGAACAAATACCGAAATGAGCTTCTCATTTACAGCGGCCGAGCAGGAGGGAGGCGCCTCGCGGGTTACGAGTCCTAGACTAAGAGTGGTCGGATTGGGAAAAGGGACCACAACCACCTGTTTGAATGCATCCGACTGCGATTGAAAAACGGTCTGTATGACATCTTGCGAGGTCTTGTAAAGCTTGTTGACAAAAGGAATGCGGTGAAGAATTGCGTTTCCAAGATTGATGAGCGAATGAAAAAAGAACCAGCGTGCAAAGAATCCAAGGCCAATAGTGAAGAGGAACAGCAGCAAGAGGATCATCGCTTGGCTGCCGTAGCGTAGTAGTTGCTCCTGCGAGAGAAGAAGGAATCCGTTAGAAAGAAATTCAAAGCGCCGCAGCACTGACTCCGCTACTCCAATAAAGGGATTGGTCATGAGATTCACGATGAAGACCACGAGCATCGCCGTCATTGCCAAAGGTAGCCAGATGACGAGTCCTGTTATGAATGACTTTTTCATTCCCGTATTATGAGTGGATCACGGCTTCTCTGCAACCGGCGATCGCGGTTCCGCGCGATAACCGCACCCCTTGAGGATGCGGGGTGCTCCCCAGATCTCAATAAGGGGCCACTCTCGACAAATTCCTGGTCGAAGGCGGTAGTGACCGCAGCTACCATTTTTTTGAAGGTAGCGGCAACCCATCACGTGGAAGGTGTCACCTTCCTCACTTTCTGTCGTATGACCGCGCCAATAGAATCCGTTTACCTGAGTATGCCACAGGTAAAAGAGGCGAGGAAGGAGTCCTTTGGGCTCCGGCATGAGCACAAAGAAGCAGCAGTTGCCACGTCTCTTGCATGACCCCGCTCGTTTGAACGGAGTTCTTACCGCCCAGGCGGCGATCCGTTGGGTGAAGCGATCGATGACCACAAAAGGGGTTACCAAAACTCGGATCGGCCAGCGAAGGAATCCGGGAAGCCATTGCTTGGGAATCCCACCAGCAGGTGGCGGCGGTTGAACGGGAGTCTCTCCAGCATGCTCGATGAGCATCGGCAGCGGTAGCTCTTTACGGTCATGGGTAGGTTTGCGCATAGGACGAAGTGTAGCGTCTTGTCTGATTATTAGGGTTTTTTCATTAAAATTTCTTGTCGCCTTGCTTGGGGGCACTAGTAGGATTTGTGGTAATAAGAGCGGGAAATGCCTTCTTCCATTTATATGCTTTATGTCTACTGTTGCAGATATTTCCGATATTTCTTATAATGAAGTTAAGAGACAAAGGAGGTTTGTGATGGCGAGTTTGGCTCATGCGGATGGAAATCCAGAAAATCAGGAGAACGCACGTGCGTTTATCAATGGTTTAAAGTCTACGGACTTTTTCCATTGCCGGCCTTCCAGGCAGAATGAGGTGGAGAAGACGATTTTCTCTTTGCTTGATGCAATTGCATCGGGAAAGACGGTTCAAGTAGTCGAGGAGAAGGATGAGTTGACGCCAACCGAAGCAGCGAAGCTTCTTAATGTTTCTCGTCCATTTCTTGATAAGCTACTTGGTCAAGGTCTCATACCTTTTAGAAAGCTGCCTACATCAACTCATCGTCGCATCCTCCGGAAGGATATTGACCGCTTTAAAGAAGAGCACGATAAGAAAGCGAGGAGGGCTCTTCAGGAGATGTCGCGTGTTTCCCAAGAAATGGGAATGGACGATTGAGGGAAGTGGCAATTTCGAAGGGGACGACAGCAGTTCTTGACGCGTGCGTTTTGTTCGGCATGAGAACAACCGATATTCTAATGACTATGGCTCTGTTTAGGCTATTTCAGGCTCGGTGGACGCCTGAAATCGACCAGGAATGGATGGATGCGGTTATGCGAGATAAGAGGGCTACTGAGCAGAAAGTTTGTTACAGACGTGACTGCATGCGCGCCGCCATCCTTGACTGGGAGGTCGAAAATGTGGCTCGTATTGACTTGGCCATTTCTCTTCCGGATGCGCAGGATGATCACGTCCTTAAAGCGGCAATTGCAGCGGAGTCGGATTGGATTGTTACGTTCAATTTAAGGGATTTTCCAAGAAAAATTTTAGACCCGTATAAGGTCAGGGCAATCCATCCAGATGACTTTCTCTTAGGTCTTGCTTCGAACTCAACGGACGCTTTCTTGGAGGCAATTTCAAATAGTATTGGAAGTAATACCAAACCGCCTTTGTCTATCACAGAGTACTTGGAAAGCGTTCGCTCGTCTGGACTGACGAACCTGGCGATCTATCTGGATAAAACGTTGTTCTGAAACTACCTTTATCTGATTGTAGTCTTCCCTTTGCAAAAGAGTGATGGGGTGCTATTCTGGTCGCCTTAAAACGTAAGGGGATCAGCTAGTGACGGAGCGGTACGATCATAGAGGGACAGAAGCAAAATGGCGCCAATATTGGGAGGAGAATAAAACCTTCAAGGCGGATATTGATTCCGATATGCCCAAATATTATGTACTCGATATGTTTCCTTATCCGTCGGGTGCCGGTCTGCATGTTGGACACGTAGCCGGGTATACGGCGACGGATATCGTGGCACGCCACAAGCGACAGCATGGGGTCAACGTGCTTCATCCGATGGGATGGGACTCTTTCGGTCTTCCAGCTGAGCAGTACGCGATCCGCACAGGCACGCATCCGGAGGAGACCACGCGGAAGAACATCGATAACTACCGGCGACAGCTGAAGGAGCTTGGTTTTTCCTATGACTGGGATCGTGAGGTGATGACGAGCGATCCGAAGTACTACAAATGGACCCAATGGATCTTCACGAAGCTCTACGAAAAGGGACTCGCTTACGAATCTGAGGAACTGGTTAATTTCTGTCCGGCCCTCGGAACAGTTTTGGCCAATGAGGAAGTTGACGCAGGCGTCTCTGTTGAGGGCGGCCATCCCGTAGAGCGGCGACCCCTACGGCAATGGGTCTTGAAAATTACGGAGTATGCGGAGCGCCTGCTCGATGATTTGGAGCTGGTCGACTGGCCGGAAGGACTGAAAAAGCTACAGCGCAACTGGATCGGTAAGAGTCGCGGAGCCAAAGTACACTTTTCGGCGACAACGGGACAAAAACTTTCGGTCTTCACGACACGCCCCGATACGCTTTTCGGCGCAACATTTATGGTGCTTTCTCCGGAGCACCCACTTGTTGCGGAGCTCACAACAGAGGAGCACCAGGCAGAGGTGGTGAAGTACCAGAAGGTGACCGCTGCCAAGTCAGATTTAGAGCGGACCGATCTCGCAAAGACGAAGTCGGGTGTCTTCACAGGTGCTTACGCGGTGAACCCCGTAAACCAAAAAGAAATCCCGATTTGGATATCTGACTACGTCCTCATGGGTTACGGAACGGGTGCGATTATGTGCGTTCCGGGTCACGATGAACGTGACTTCGAATTCGCGACCAAGTTCGAGCTTCCCATCCAGCCTGTATACGATCCGCATCCAGAGGAGCACCCAGATCTCATTCCTGAGGGAATGAGTGCCGAAGAGGTGCGCCAGGAGGTGCTTGCTGGCAAGCGCGTGTGGCCTGACCGCGGGAAGGTGATCAATAGTGAAAACAACGGACTCTCTCTCAATGGACTCGACGTCAAGCAAGCGAAAACGACGATGCTTGCGTGGTTGGAAGAGCGCAATCTTGGTGAGATGACGATTAATTATAAGTTGCGCGATTGGCTTTTCTCTCGTCAGCGCTACTGGGGCGAACCCTTCCCTATTCTTCATCTAGCCGACGGTACAAAGCGCGCCCTCGATGTCAACGAGCTTCCGCTCATCCCCCCGCCACTCGAAGATTATCGCCCATCGCCAGATGGAAATAGTCCATTGGCAAAGGTGCGTGACTGGGTAGAAATCGAAGATCCGAAAACAGGACAAAAAGCGCTTCGCGAAACCAACACAATGCCGCAGTGGGCAGGGTCCTGCTGGTACTACCTGCGCTTCTGTGACCCCACAAATGATGAAGAGGGGTGGGGCAAGGCAGCGGAGAACTACTGGATGCCGGTTGATCTCTACATTGGTGGTGCAGAGCATGCGGTCCTTCACCTTCTCTATGCGCGCTTTTGGCACAAGGTGCTCTATGATTGCGGTGTGGTGACCCATCCAGAGCCGTTTATTAAGTTGCGTAACCCCGGAATGATCACGTCACGCTCGTATCAACTCCCTTCAGGCAAATACGTGCCTGAGGAGGAAGTCGAGGAAAAAGGCGAGGCCTTCGTTCACCGTGATGGCGGAGAGCCGCTTAGCAGTCAGATTGAAAAGATGTCGAAATCGAAACTCAACGGGGTTTCACCCGACGACATCCTCGACGAGTCCGGAGCCGATGCTTTACGCCTCTACGAGATGTTTATGGGCCCACTTGATAAGGAGAAGGTGTGGAACACCGACGCCGTCAGCGGCTGTCGTCGTTTCATTCAAAGGTTTTACGATCTTGTGCGCTCCGATAAAGTGACTGATACAAGCAGCGTAGAAGCGGATAAGTTGGCCCACCGCCTGGTGCACGGGGTCGGTAACGACTACGAAGTGCTTTTCTTCAATACTGCCATCGCGAAGATGATGGAGTTTGTCAATGCGTTCTCAAAACTCGACAGCTACCCGAAAAACGCGCTTATGATGGCCGTTCAGGCTGTCTATCCAATTGCACCGCACCTCGGCGAGGAGTGCTGGAGTCTACTTGGCAACGAAGGAGGTATAGCTTTCGTGCCTTGGCCAACTGTCGATGAAAGAATGCTAGAAGACGACCTCATTACCTACGTGATCCAGGTCAACGGCAAGGTGCGATGCAGACTGGAGCTACCTAAAGATCAGGATCAGCCAACAATTGTTGGGCTCGCCAGA
>JBFIDQ010000030.1:0-14742 GCA_041603795.1 Chlamydiales bacterium | reverse complement strand
TGGTATCTGAGAAGTTACATGTTATGCGGAACCTGCATCGAAAGTCAACTCGGTTTTTTCCAAAAACAAGCTCACAATGCCCTATAAGCACCTCTCCTAATGCCTTAAAAATCAGCCAAATAGGAACGGTGAGTTAGAAAACCTCAAGACACTCATGTTCAGCGAGATATGACTTGCGATTTTTTTTGTGCAGATTTATAAGTTTAGATTTTTGTGCCGCTAAATCGATGCATAATGGAGAGAAGCAGCTTTCGATCTGGGTCGCGACTCTGAAAGCTTCCATCGCGATCTAACCGTTCGCGTCCCTTCAAGAGATCCTGCACCTCTTGCTCTTCCTGCTCGTGGTCGAGGCAATTGAAAAAATCGAGACAAATTCGAAGAAGGTCTTGGAAATCGGACTCTTTTTCTACGAGCGGCAAAGAAACCTCTACCAGTGAAGAGAAGAGTTCCCGCTCTCCACCCTGCATCAAGAAAGAGAGAATTTCCAGATAGAGTTCGAGATCTGGCTCACCCTCGCACTCCTCGATTAGTTCCTCGAGCAACTCATTCCCTTCTATGGGATCTTCATGCCATACCGCGCGCGCCCGAAGAAAATGATACCAGCGATTGCCCTCGAGGTATGGAGAAAAGGCCTCAAGTAGCTCCGTCGCGTAAACGAAGTTTTCCTCTTCAAGTTGCTCCTGAATGTAATCATAGAGGAAACTTTCCAGATCATTAGCGCAACCGTCAGCCACCTTTTGAAACACATCTACCGGGTCTGTTTCATCATCAATATTATCCTCTAACAACTCTCTCAACAACTCCACAGCGTCTTCGATGTCATCTGGCTCTAGCAGCTCATCACGGTCGTACAGGTTGATTTGGTAATCGAGGTCGTCACAGAAGATCGTGAGACAGCGAACATCCGGTTTGAGTCGGCGCCACAATTCAAAGAGGAGAAGGAAGATTTGATCAGCCTCTTCAGGGCCCGTCTCCTCATCGACCAGATGTTCGGCGAGTTCTTCTGGAGATTCACATGGCTCAGCGTACGCCAAAAAGATCTCCCGATCGAGGGGCAGATCCAGATCGGCAAGTCTTTTGAAGAGCTGTGGCTCCTTGAGGAGTCGATAGTCCTCCACTTGCCACGGCTCCACATCAATTTTGGAGTCCTGCAACCAATTCATACGAAGAAGGTTATAGAGTGATTTTCCCTCTACGGCCATAAATTCCATCCCTAGATCTTAAACGCCTAGCACGGCTCATCTTGCCACTGCTGACGTATTGTGTTAACTACTTGTTCCAAGCTTTGAGAGCGTTGAAAGGCTGTGGCATACAATGATTTAACAGCCTGACATTTTCGTTCAACCATTTGAAGCGTTTTCGCCTCTCTTTGGTACTCCCTAGTGGCTCCCTCTCCCAAGTCAGCAAGGGGGGCGAGAGCGGCGTGCAGCCTCGACGGCGGAGCCTTTGAATTTGGGGAGTGCTCGGACATATCTCTAGCGATGGGTTGCTTATGTTGTCCCTTATGGTAAGGCAACATTCTTTTTTCGACCACCTTAACCTACTGCATCAAACGAAGGGAAATAGCTCACCCTCGGATTCTTCCGAAACTCCTCAACCCCAGGGTGCTCTTCGGGACAGATCAATATCGGCTTAGCTCGCGAGCCAAGTAGGGCCGTCAACCCCCGTGGAGAGTCCTCAAAACCAACGACCTTTTCCACGTCATTTCCAAATCGCTCGATCGCCTTTATGTAGCATTCTGAGTCCGGTTTTGGGCGATCGTAGTCTTCTCGCGTCATCCAGTGAGGAATCGTATTCAGTACCGGATTTTTTTCCCGAATGGCATCCACGAGCTCTCGTCCAGAGTGGGTCACCACGACCCTTGGAATTTCCGCCTGTTTCAGAGCGATGAGTAGCGGCTCTACGCCCGGCATCAGAGGGACTGGTTCCGCCTGCAGGCTGCTTAAGTAATTCCCTCTCTTCTCCCCGTACAAAACCGAAAAGTCCGGCTCTTGCTCGTGTAGGTCAGGAAGTTCAGCGTAGAGCTGATCACGCAATCCCGTAGCTGCATAGTGCGCCGCCAGACAATAGCGAGGAAAATCCCAATCGAGTGTGAGGTTTCGATCCCGACACATCTTGCGATACGCTTCAAAGTGAAGCCTCTCTGTATCGACAAGGAGTCCGTCAAAGTCAAAAAGAAAGAGTTGGTAGTGGTGTATCCATTGCATAAGAGGTAGTATAGCAGACATGAGAAATTTTGTAATTCCATTTTTATTTTTTCTTGCTTCCTGCTCTTCAACGGAGGAACAGGAAATACGCAAACAGAATCGCATCTGGGCGCCAATCGAAAGACAAGCTGACGAAGTGCGCTATACGTTCCCAGAGCCAGAACCGGTTGACCTACCCAAGTACCCCTGGGAAAAAGAGGATGCTGAAAAAGATCAATAGCCTTTATACTCGACTCCATCCTAGGCCGTTGTGGCGGAATGGTAGACGCGGTGGATTCAAAATCCACTTTTGGCAACAAAGTGCCGGTTCGAGTCCGGCCAACGGCACGTAACCGGACAGGGTCTCTCCAAAGAGAGCCTGTCCGGTTTTTTTATACGCCAAGCCTTTGCTTTATGGATGATAAGCGCCAAGGCCAAATTGATTGGGGTAACATCATATTTCGCTTAAAAACAGCAAAAATCTTGCCAGTAGAGCTGCCTACTGTTGCTATGAGATAACCGTTGCGCTCCATCGATTTTCTCCAACCGGGTCAAAGCGAACAACCTCACAGTTTCCAATTTTCCAAGGGTGGTGTTCAATCATCATGTGATAGCAAAGAGCCCAGTGGATGCCCCCGTGGGCTACGACTAGAGCAGGCTCGTTATCTTGGAGAGCCGCAGCCGCACCCATTAGCGCGCGTGAAAGGAAGTCCTGGACAAGAGCGCAAACGTCATAGCCATTTCCATCTTCAAGCTTCACCATTTTGTTCCAAACTTCTGCTTTGCATTCGCTCAGGCGATCGTCCCCAATATGCTCTGCGTCAGTAGACTCC
Source organism: Chlamydiales bacterium (assembly GCA_041603795.1). Lineage (GTDB taxonomy): Bacteria > Chlamydiota > Chlamydiia > Chlamydiales > JBFIDQ01 > JBFIDQ01. The sequence goes on along the minus strand of JBFIDQ010000030.1, from coordinate 11,723 downwards.
GCTATGATTTCTTTGGTTTCTTTTGCTCGCTGGATTGGGCTGAACCTAATGGTGCTTATAGCTAGCTTTGATGCAATATCCCTGGCAATGTTTGCCTGATTTATTCCCTTCTGATTCAACGGGAGATCATAGTCCATTCGCTTGATGCTGGGATCGGCGTTGACATCAGTTTCTCCATGCCTGACAAAATAGAACGATTTCCTTGGAAGCGGCGGTTGTGATACTAGGGCCAGAAACTGATACAGGGCTTCCTTCCCACCTGAAATGAGGGGTAGGTTTAAAGCATCTGAAATGCTCACCCAGCGGTGATCATGATGTTCATCTGACAAATGAACGGTTGGCCGTTTGGAGTACTCCTGTGTAAACATGTGATAGATGAAGTCCGACTGGGGATCTCGCACATAGAGCGACCCAACAAATACGAGGCAATCATCATCCAGACAGATGCCAGTTTCTTCACGGACTTCCCTAACGACCGCCTGCCGAGGGTTTTCTCCCACTTCAATTTTACCAGCAGGAACGCCCCAAGTAAACTCCTGTGGTTTGCCCCTGGAGCGATGTAACCATAGGTAGTTTTCATCACTATGAATATAGCATCCCGCCACCTCTACTTGTGGAGCGAAGTCATCTGGCCTCACACGAAAAACTTTAGATTGATGCGGAGTGGTAAATAAGCTCATATAAAAAATTCCTATTGAAAACCGGATACTAATATATCATTGTTCATTCTAAACTTCAATAGAATTAAATATAGTGACCTAGCTCTCGGACTTTTGTGGAGAGGCAACAGCTCCCGCCAGGATGCCACCATCCACATTCATCTCGATTCCTGTAACGAAGCTCGATGCGTCTGAAGCAAGATAAAGTGCCGCGTAGGCGACATCGATTGGCATGCCAAATCGTTTGAGAGGACACTCTGATGCTATGGCTTGGATGGCCGCCTCTCTCTGTTTCCCTTCACCAAGCATAGGATCCCACATCGGGGTTAGCACGGCTGCAGGATGAATAGAGTTGCAGCGAATTCCATAGTCGTTGCTAGCACAGTACAGAGCGACCGTCTTCGTGTGATTGCGCACTGCGGCCTTACTTGATGCGTATGCCGCGGCACCAGGAATACCAACTAATCCCGAACGCGAGGAAATATTAATCATCGATCCTCCGTGGTTCTTCATGGAGCCTATCCCATATTTGCAACCAAGAAAGGTGCCATCAAGATTGACCCTATGGACACGTTGCCAATCTTCTAGCGACACATGTTCAGGATCCTGCGGCCCAAAATCACCAAGAAATCCCGTGATACCGGCGTTATTGATGAGGACATCCAGTCGGAGCTTTTGTTGGTGCAGATACTCCATTGCAGCTTGCCAATCAGTTTCCTTCTGTACATTCAGATGGATATAGGTTGCACCAGGGATAGCTGTTGCGGCCTCTTGCCCGAGTTCATCATTGATATCACAAAGCAAGCACGTCGCACCCATTTCTGAGAATAGCTCAGCAATACCCCTTCCAATTCCTTGAGCGGCACCCGTGATAAGAGCTGTTTTGCCTTTAAGACTTATTAGGTTCTTCATTATTGTCCAAGGTCTCCTTCCCTATTGCGGCTTAGGTTCTGGGATACGAAAAGCATTGAAGGAATGCCCAGACACCTCGTTTGAGAATGATCATGAGGGATGCTCCTTAAATACTCAACACCACGCTTAAAGGTTCAAAATGAACCCATAAGGACCTGGAAGTTTGCCATAACCGCTCGATGAAAAGATTCGATAAGTGTCCGCCCCCACTTTAAGGGGTTTTATCCGGGTTTCTTTGAGGAAAAAACAACGATTGAGCCCTGCCAATTGCAGAAAGAGTGAGTCCGATAAAAAAAGCTGTATCGAGATCAACAAAGAGAGCAGCGCCCACCATCCCAAAAAGGATCACCTTCTCTTCCCAACCCTGCCTCAACATGGCCACAATTTTCTGAGGCGAAACCAAGCGTTTGACCACGGTTACGAGCAGAAGCGCCGATAGCGATGCCAGTGGAATGTATTGGATTAGGCCGCCGCAGATCGTTACCACTACGAGGACCGCGACTCCCGACACCATTGCGGCCACCCGGGTTTTTGCTCCGAGAGCAAAGTTGAGCGCACTGCGGGAGGGGCTTCCCGAATTCGGCATTCCCCCAATAAGTGCACAAATGATGCTGGCCACTCCCAAGCCGAAAATATCACGATTTAGCGAAGGATCTTGTCCGGACTGATTTGCGATCGTCCGCGAAACGGACATCCCCTCTATGCTGCTAAGCACTGAAATGGCCAGGACTAACGGCAGCATTTCCACCCAATGAAAGAAAAGAGGGAGTGGCAATCGAACCGGCTGCCAGAGGTTGTCGACTCCACCCATGTCACCTACAAGCGCCGCTCGATCCACCGCGGCTCCAGCCGATATCAAGTCAGGATTTGGCTCCCACTGCATCAGCACCACACCCACTACGGCCACTCCAAGCATAACGATTGCATTAGGGAGGCGCGGAAGATGTCGACTTAACCGCAGATAGAGCACGGTGCTTACAACCCCGATGATTGTGGTCGTCACATGCAGCTCCGGGAGAGCAAGGAGCAACCCCCACCCCTTCGCTAAAAGTGAGCCTCCGACTTCCCTTTCAATTCCGAAAAAAACAAAGAGTTGATTGACCACTAGTGCGAGCACCGCACCCAAAATGTAACCCATCGTTACGGCGGGTTTGACCCAAGAAGAGAGACGGCCCAGGCGAAAGAATCCGGCAATCACCTGAACGAGTCCGATCAGGAGAGTGAGCTCAAGCAGGAGCTGGCCCACGATTACCGTGGTATTGGCCGCATCCGCGTAGTGCGCCGCTACCATTTGAAGGAGTCCAGCATGAATCAAAATCGCCGTTGCATTGGTAGGTCCGGCGATCATATGGCGCGAGGACCCCAGAGCCGCGGCGATGAAAGTACCGAAGCCTGCCGTAAGAATTCCCGCTGTCAGCGGGACACCTGCCAAAAGCGCGTAGGCAAGAGCCTGCGGAATTAGTAGCATAGCCACCGTGACGCCCGCGTAGACATCGGCCCAAAGGGCGCGGCGGCAGTAGCCCTCTAGCTCCCATCGCCAGTGCATTACAAGTGTGGTACCCGTCTGTTTTCTCACATCTATTAGATACTAAAAGATTTAAATAAACTCAATAGCAATTTAACCTTTATTTTTTGTCGGAAATCAGCTATCATGAGTGCGATTTTTCGAGGAATCAGATGTCTAACGTACCAAAACTAGCCTTAGTAGGACGCCCTAATGTGGGGAAGTCCGCCTTGTTTAACGCGATGAGCGGGAAGCGCATTGCCATTGTCGATGAGGCAGAGGGGATCACTCGCGATCGACTCTACACCCACACTGATGTTTTTGGGCACCCTGTTGAGTTGATTGATACGGGGGGAATCGACCCACGCTCGAAGGCTCTTTTTAATGAGCTTGTGAAGCGTCAGGCTGAGATTGCCATTGAAGAGGCGGATACCTTGGTCATGGTAGTTGACGCTCACATCGGCGCCACGGCGCTCGATCACGAGGTTGCTCGCATTTTACAAACGACTGATAAGCCTCTTTGTCTCGCCGTAAACAAGGTAGACAACCGCGAGCAAGAGATTCTTCTCCACGAGTTTCATTCGCTCGGCATTCCAAATATGGTCGCCGTCAGCGCATCCCAACGCTACCAAATTGCTGAGCTGCTCGAAGTCGCACTCAAGGAACTGATCCCATCAGAAGTGACCGTAGAGGACCGCACAACGAAGCTTGCGATTGTTGGACGTGCGAACGTCGGCAAATCAACTCTACTCAACCAGCTGCTCGATGAAGATCGGACCATTGTTAGTCCGATTCCGGGTACGACACGCGACAGCATTGACGCTCCCATTGAGCACAATGGAATCCCTTATACGCTCATTGACACGGCTGGTATTCGCCGCAAGCACGCCGAACATGAGGTTGTGGACAAGTTCGCAGCGATTCGCTCCGAGCGTGCCATCGAACGTTCCGATATCTGCCTTCTGGTCCTTGATGCCAGAGAGGGCATGACACACCAAGAGAAGCGCATTGCTAAGGCAATCGAAAAAGAAGGCAAGAGCTGTATTTTGCTCTTCAACAAATGGGACCTCGTAAAAGGATTCCGTATGGAACACTGCCTGCAGGAGGTCCGCAACGAAATCCCTTTCCTAAAGCATTGCCCAGCGATCTTTATGTCGGCTCTAACCGGACGCAACACAGAGAAGATCTTTGGTCTCGTCGAAGAAGTGGATGCAGCAAGAAAGCAGCGCATAACGACAGGCCAGCTCAATCGAGTCATCGCCTCCGCCATGCAAGCCGTGCACCCTCCAATGATCCGCGGCAAGCGCCTACGCGTTTACTACCTCACCCAGGTAGGCATTTGCCCCCCTCGTTTCGTCCTTTTTGTGAACAAAATCGACCTTATGGCGGACAGCTACGAACGTTATCTCTACAACCAGCTGCGTGAAACCTACTGCTTCAGCGGGGCGCCAATCACCATCAATATGCGTGGTAAGGTTCAGAGAAAGGCGCCAACGGGCGGCAGAGAGCAAACCCCTTCCCTTGAGGATGTTGAGGTAAACTCCCTTTAAACATCGGGGCCGCACAATGAGCGCCTCTCACGTTGCTTACACCAAGAATTTCTTGGTGTAAGACCTGGTTTCCTGCACCGCTCTGAGAAGAGGCCCTGTCATCTCGTAAACTCCATCCAAAATCCGAGTTACAACATCGAAAGAGTGCTCATGGGCAATCTCGTTTCGGAGCAGCCGCATGTCAATAAAAAGAGCAGCACTCTCGATTAGTCCCTTCTTCTCTGCTCGATTTATGCGATCACGTACGGTGCCCGATGTCTCGAGATCGAGCTCGTCGATCAACCTAAAAAGTCGTAGCACAAGCAAATCAGCAAGGCGCGAAAATCGACTGGTGTAGGCTTCCAGCGCATCGAGCTCTTCTAATGAGTACTTTGCTTTAAGGCCAATGGGAGCGCAGATTTCGTAGGAACGCCTTAGCATAGCCTCCGACGCCTCCAACTGTTCAAGATCCTTATTTAGAAACCCGACTAGAATTTCATTCACAGTTTTTCCCCCGCCGCACGCCCAACAGTTTAGTTAGGGATCTGCCTATTCAGCAAGGGGAATTCAATCACTAGATCTGCATAAAGCGAGGGTGCCACCACCACTTCTTGTGCCGTAGCGTCCATCTGGTCGTAATAACCGGTTAAAAAAGCCAAACTTTGGCTAAAATTACAGGTAACAGGAAGAAGCGGAAACTCACTGAGTAATTTATGGGACAGCCACTCCTAGCCTATGCCGATGCCTATGAAGAGAAGTTCCTCTACTTTTGGCCTAATTCATTCACAGATACCTTAAGGCTTACGCCCTAAGCTAGCATCTGCCAGAACTTCGGCCCTCAAACTTGGCAAGAACTCGTTTTGTGAAAGTTGAGTTGCTTCTCTGCTAAAAACTTGTTCGGCAGACGATTGGGAAGCGGCGGCCTACTGAGAAGGCTTTTTCGGAGACTCGTAGTCCGGGTGGAGCCTGGCGACGCTTGTATTCGTTGCGGTGAATTTTCTCCACCAGATCCTTGACGAGCGAGGGGTCTAGGGTGTGTCGCTCCGCGATTTCGTCGGGCGAGAGGTGATCGATGATGTAGCCGTCGAGAACCTTATCAATGATGGCGTAGTCTGGAAGAGAATCGCTATCTTTCTGATTTGGGCGGAGTTCCGCTGAAGGCGCCTTTTCAATGATACTACGAGGGATCACTTCCTTGGTGCGGTTGATGTAGCGACAGAGGTCATAGACTAGCCCCTTGGAGAGATCGCTGATCACAGCCAGGCCTCCGGCGAGGTCGCCGTAGAGCGTCGAGTAGCCCATCGCCATCTCGCTCTTATTTCCCGTCGACAAGACAATACAGCCGTGCTTATTGGAGAGCGCCATGAGGATCATGCCGCGGATCCGCGCCTGGATATTCTCTTCTGTCGTATCCTCAGGCTTCCCCTCAAAATGAGGCGTAAGCAGATCCAAATAGACTGAGAAGGGCTCCTCAATAGGGATTACCTTGAAATGAATTTTGAGGTTAGCGACCAGCTGTTTGGCGTCCGTCATACTCAAATCGGACGAGTAGCGCGACGGCATGGCGACGGCGTGTACCTTATCCGGACCCAAAGCATCGGCTGCCAGAACTGCTACCAGGGCGGAATCGACTCCACCCGACAATCCAAGACACGCCTCCGTAAAGCCCTGCTTGCGAAAGTAATCCGCTAGCCCCAACTTAAGAGTTTCGTAGAGATCAGCCATATCGTCAGCTGGCAATTCCGCCTTCGCTTTGGCGTCGAGGTCCCATAGAGGCATCGATTCCGCGTACCCCTTGGCGACGCGCACTAATCCCTCTGGCGTCACCAGACAACTCTTTCCGTCGAAGATCAGACTATCATTGCCGCCCACCTGATTCACCATCACCACCGGACAGTTCAGCGTCTGCGCCGCCTTCTGACAGACCTCTATTCGCTGTCGCGCCTTGCCCCTGTGATACGGTGAAGAGGAGAGATTGAGGAGGAGCTCCGGACCCAAATCAAAGAGATCTGCAACCGGATCGCTGTGGTAGCGCGAGTAGCGCAGCACCCCCGCGTGCTCCCAGATGTCCTCGCAGATTGTGATCGCCACTTTCTTTCCGCATAACTCCCAAATACGTTGCCCCTTACCCCTTTCGAAGTAACGTCCCTCATCAAAGACGTCGTACGTTGGCAGGAGCATCTTGTCCTGGTAGCCGAGAAGCTTTCCATCAGCAATGACCGCTGCACTATTGTGAAGAGGGTCTGAGCGCACCGTTCCGATGACCGCAACGATTCCCTTTGAAGCCTTAATGATGGGATCGAGTGCCTCCTGAGTCGCCTTCACGAAGTGAGGGAGAAGGAGGAAGTCCTCTGGCGGGTAACCACAGAGCGCTAGCTCAGGCGTTAGAAGGAGATCTGCTCCTTCCGATTTCGCCTGCTTTATGGCGCCCAAAATTTTTGCCTGGTTTCCAGGCAGGTCTCCAACGATTGGATTGATCTGAGCTATGAGTATCTTCATTGTTCTTCCAGTTGAAGTCGACAAGGGGGCAAATTTCCCCCAGCAACTTTAGCTTCCGAAGTCATCAAGAATAATACTCTCGCGAGGTACTCCGTAGTCATCGAGCAACTTCATAACGCTAGAGTTATGCAGGGGAGGTCCGCAAACATAGTACAGCATCTCCTCTGGCTCCTCAAGCTTCTTTAAGTGCCCTTCTTCAAAGGCCCGGAAGAGGAAGTTGGTTTTAACCGGATCGTCCTTCGGCCATCCTGCTTCCAGATCCTCCGGCAACGGCTCTGAGAGCACCAGGTGGTAATTGAAGTTGTCGTGATCCTTCGCCAACTGCACATACTCGTCTTCGTAGATATTCTCTTTTCCCGAACGAGCGCCGTACCAAAGTGAGACCTTACGCTTGGTGTTCTCCGTTTTAAAGAGATGCATGATATGGCTCCGACCAAACGATGAGCCAGCTCCCCCAATAAGGAAGACGAGTTCGCGGTCGTCGTTGATCATAAAGGACTCGCCATACGGACCTGAGAGCTTGATTTTATCACCTGGTTTGAGTCCGAAGGTGTATGAAGAACAAAGTCCCCATGGAATATTTTCGGCAAGCTTCCCCTTCACAAATGGAGGGGTAGCGATCCGAATATTGAACATAATCTTGTTGCCTTCCGCCGGATAAGATGCCATCGAGTACGCGCGAATGATTTCCGTAATATGACTAAAGTCAATTCCCACATTGAACAGACCAAAGCGCTCCCAGTCAGCGTAGTACTTCTCCTCCATCGTCTCCTTCCATTCCTCCGTATTCGTCTTGAACGGCGGAACATGAACTTGGAGGTACCCACCCGAGCGGTAAGGGACAGGCTTGTCGACTTGAACGGAAAGTTCCTTAATGAACGTAGCCACATTTTCGTTGGAGATAACCGTCGCTTCCCACTCTTCGATGCCTAGCAGCTCCTCCGAAACGTGAACGGCCATATCGCCCTTCACCTTACACTGGCACGAAAGGCGCCACCCCTCCTTGAGCTGCTTTTTGGAGAACGTCGCCTTTTCCGTTTCAAGCGCCTCACCGCCGCCATCCAAGACCTGCACCTTGCATTGCTTACAAGTGGCCTTTCCCCCACATGGAGATGGCACCGGTATCCCATTGCTCGTCAGACTCCCCAAAAGAGTCCCACCGGCAGGCACCGTTATGCTCAGCTCATCGTCATCATTCACGCGAATCGTCGCATCTCCCGAAGCCACAAGCTTCGCCTTCGTGAATAAGATCATCGAGGCTAGACCCAGTCCGATCACCACAAAGGCAGCAACCGCAAAGATGCTTAGCTTGACGTCGACGCCGCCAGCCATAGAAGCTTGCGCCAAAATGAAAGAAGAATAAAGAAAGTTTTGCATATCTATTTGTCCCACTAGTATACCCCGAGGACGGGTCTTACTCCGTTATATCGGCTTACCACCCCCTCCCGCAACAGTTTTTTCTGCTTTGGGGTCGATTCTTGACATTTATGACCGCAACATTCAAAATAAAAGTCTTAAAACCAAGCATTTAAAGGAAAATAGCATGACCACAACTAAAGCCAAGCTAAAGGTCCACAGCGAAAATCTTCTTCCCATCATTAAGAAGTGGCTCTACTCCGATAAGGACATTTTTGTTCGCGAGCTCGTTTCCAACTCCATTGATGCGATTCATAAAACCAAGATTCTCCGCGATCAAGGGGCGACCGAAGCGACGGATGAAGAGTTTTGCATCGATGTCCGTATCGACAAAGAAGCTAAGACCCTTACGTTCAGCGACACTGGCATAGGCATGACGGCGGATGAAGTGGAGCGCTACATCTCTCAGGTCGCTTTTTCCAGCGCAGAAGAGTTCATGTCCAATTACAAGGCGGAAGGCGACCAAATGATTGGCCACTTCGGCCTCGGATTTTACTCCGCTTATATGATTGCTGGACGCGTGGAGATCCAGACTCGCTCTTACCGCAGCGACGCCGCTCCAGTCTGGTGGTCGTGTGATGGTTCAACTGAGTACGAAATTGGCGAAGGCACACGCACAGAGCGCGGCACTAAGATCACGCTGCACGTGACGGAAGAGGAAGCGGAGTTTCTTGATGAAATGACGGTCCGTACGGTTCTCAATCGCTACTGCCGCTTTCTCCACCACCCTATCTACCTCAACGACACACGCATCAACGAACACGAACCCCTATGGGTAAAGAAGCCGTCAGAGTGCACCGAAAAGGACTACCTCGATTTCTACCGTGCTCTTTACCCAGCGGATAGCGAGCCTCTCTTCTGGATCCACCTTAATGTGGACTACCCGTTCCACCTACAGGGTATCCTTTACTTCCCGAAAGAGCGCCGTCGTATTGATCCTGATAAAAAGGAGATTGGACTCTACTGCAACCGTGTTTTTGTTGATGAAGGCTGTAAAGAGATTCTGCCGGAGTTCCTTCTCAACCTACACGGTGTCATTGACAGCCCAGATATTCCCCTTAATGTATCTCGCAGCGCCCTTCAAATGGACCGCACAGTACGCCAGCTCTCGAGCCATATCGCGAAGAAAGTCGCTGACAAACTCGTTTCGCTTCACTCAAGTGAACGCGACACATTTCTCGAGTCATGGCCCGATGTGAGCGTCATCGTAAAGCTTGGCGCCATTCAGGACCCTAAGTTCTACGAGCGTGTCAAAGAGGTGCTCGTATGGAAAACAAGCAAGGAAGAGTGGACGACCATCGAGGAGTACCTCGAGCGCAATGCGGATAGCAAGATTTATTACACAACGGAAGAGCGCAGTAGTGGTCACTTCCTCAAAATGTACGAGGAAAAGGGCATCGAGGTGCTGCTAGCTGACCCTTACATCGACACTTACCTCATCAATTTCCTAGAAGGGAAAGTTGATGGTGCGAAGTTCCAGCGTATCGACGGCGGTGTTGACGATGCGATCCTCGACAAGGACAAGGAGAAGACGCTTCTCGATGCGGATGGAAAGAGTCAGGCTCAGGGGATAGCGGACTTCTTCCGCCACAACCTGGGTGAAGAGAGTGTTGAGGTCGAGGCCAAAAGTCTTGCATCAAATGCGCTTCCCGGGTTTATTTGCATTGACGAGTCAAGTCGGAGAATGCGTGACAGCATGGCTGCTATGGACCCAAAAATGGACACATCTGCTTTCATCAAGCGCACCTTTGTGGTGAACACCAACCACAAACTGGTCGAGGCACTTCCTAAATTGGGCGCTAAGAATCCGGAACTCGCAACGGCACTTGTCGGGCAACTCTTTCAGCTCTCACTTCTCTCTCAAAGAGAAATGAACCCTAACAAGCTGAATGAGTTCGTAAGCCAGTCGAGCGAAGTCCTAGAAAAACTAACCACCGCTTTAGTTGAGAGCACGTGATGCGAATTTGGGTAGGAATCTTTCTCTTTTGGTGTTCGAGTCCACTTATTGGACTCGACCCTGACCACCTTTACCTACTTTTAGAGAAAGAGCCTCTTACTCGAATGACCATTTGCTGGCTCACGGAGGAGCCAGCTGAAACAAATTTGGAGTATCGCAAAGAGGGCTCTGACGAGTGGACACGGAAAGAAGGCAAGGAAAGCCCTCTGCCGCAACGAACAGGGTATCACCACAGGGTTCGCCTCAAAGGACTAACAGACGGAGCCCAGTACCACTTTCGTTTTGCTCCGGATAGCCGCGAGTTCTCCTTTCGACAGCCGTCGTTAAAGGAACTTACCTTCGCGGTAGGAGGTGACGTCTACCACGGAAACCTTGAGAGGTGCGCGGCGACCACCCGGCGTGTTGCCCTCGCCTCTCCCGCGTTTGTTGTCCTTGGAGGCGACCTCGCCTACGCCTGCTCGCGACTCAGCTGGGGCAAAGAAATCCCTGCCCGCTGGCTCACCCTTCTCAAGCACCTCAAAGAGGAACTTGTCACTCCCCAAGGCGATCTCATCCCCGTTATCCCCGTCATCGGAAATCACGATGTGAATGGACGCTATGGCAGCGACCCACGCAACGCTCCCTTTTATTACGCCCTCTTTGGCGAGCCTATTCGCGCGCTCGACTTCGATAAGGAGCTCACCCTTGTCCTATTGGACAGCGGGCATACCCACAAGATTAAAGGCGATCAGGCCAAATGGCTTGAGAAGACCCTCAAGAAGCGCCGGAATTTTACCCACCGCTTCGCCCTCTACCATGTCGCGAGCATGCCATCCTACCGCAACCCCAAAAAGAAGATGGCTCCCAAAATTCGTTCCCATTGGGCACCTCTATTTGAAGAATATGGGGTGCAAATTGCGTTTGAGCACCACGATCATGCCTACAAGCGATCTCTCCCCTGGAAAAACAAAAAGCAAGACCCCGACGGGGTCGTGTACATGGGAGACGGTTGCTGGGGGGCAAGTCCGCGCCGAATTCCAACCAAGCGCAACTACCTTGCCCGCGTCGAAGCAAAGCAGCACTTTCTCCTCGTAGATATCAAGCCCACAAGCCGCCATATCCGCGCCATTGCGTCGGATACGGGAGCCGTGTTTGATGAGCTTATCCAGCGTTAGATCGGTTTAGTGCCCCGTCAAGCTCTTAAATTAGGATTGGAGCAGCGCCAAAGCTCCCGTGGTTGGACGATCGGAAAGGGACTTGTATAGGAG
>JBFIDQ010000029.1:0-14966 GCA_041603795.1 Chlamydiales bacterium | reverse complement strand
AGCTTTGGCGCGCTCCAATCCTAATTTAAGAGCTTGACGGGGCACTAGCCCGCACCGTCTGGCGCGCTACAGAAAGACAGATCATTCCACTCTGCCAAAGCGGAGCCTGTCCCGAGGCACCTCAAGCGCCTTTCCGACCTCCTCGTTATGGCCGCCCGACTCGTCAAGCACAAGGCAGAAGCCAAAGAGACCTGCTGGGTACCAAATCAGTAGCGCCGCGATTTTCTTTTGGCCACAAGTATTTCTGACGGTAATACCAATTCCGTGAAATGAATTCATAAATAGCGTCAGTTCGGACTAGAGAGGCTCTGGGAAAGAGCCATTTTTTAGGGACGAATGTCCCGGCAGATATCAGCCTATGGCGTGAGCCATAGGTAGTAGCGAAAGAGCTTGAGTTCTGAAGGAACGGCATAAAATGATGGCATATCGAGTTTTGTGTCGCTCCGTTGGAGCTCAAATTCTTATCTCAGCTACCTATGGCTCACGCCATAGGCTGATATCTGCCGGGGCATTCGCCCCTAAGACGTGGCTTTTTCCTGGAGACCGTCTAGGCCGACCTGGCGCTATTTATGAATTCATTACACGGAATTGGTATTATTTGCTGCGGCAGCAGCAAATGGGCCCGCGTTGCACAAAGCGAAGATTTCGTTGGAAATTCTTGTGGGAAAAAATGTGACTCTACCTCTGGCGCTTTTGCTCGCGTGCTTCTTCGTCGCGATCTTCGGCGTCGGTCGTATGCTCACCGCTGCCGCGGATGACATCGGATTCGGACTTGGTGGTGATGATATGAAGGGGGAATCCTTTCGCATCCATGGCGGTGCGGAGCGCGTCCTGGTTTCCGCCGATATCAAGGATGGCTTTTGCATCCTGTGGGAGGTTGCCAAAGGTCACGTTATACTCGCCTTTTGCTGAGGCGTGTTCGGTCAGCTTGACCGTAGCTCCCTCAAAAATCGCGGGATGCTTGATCGTTACGACGGTATCCGTCTGGCCGGAATCCCGAACCTGGACGATTTTATCGCCGATGTAGTTGGCTAAGTCCTTGATTTCTGGGATATGTGTCCCTGATTCGGATTTAGCGACAGACGTCACCGCCGCTGCTAAAGGGGTGGGCGCGTCAGGCAGCACAACTGGCTTACCGGTGTCCGCTTCGGTAGAAAGCTCCTTCTTTCCGACTGCGACCTCAGGCTTATCCTTCTTGTCGAAGGCGACCTCTGGCTTGCCTTTCTTGGGCACATCTTTCGTGGAAAGATCGAAGATACTCTTGGGTTTCTTTGGCCGCGCCTGCGTCGGCCCTTTCCCAATCAGTTGTTCGAACTTCTTCTGATCTTCGGGAGGATTCTTACGCTGACCTACCGCTTCTTCATTTTTGGCACGATCGCCTTTGTCAAAGTCACTTCTGCGGTCGGGCCGTGAGACTGGATTTGTGTCTTTATCTAACATGGTACTAACTCCATTTTTCTCGGTTTTTGAGATAGAGTACATTTCCTATTTCGTCGAGTTCCTTGTCCTGTTCGCGCTGCAACTCATCTTTGGTTACCTTGGTCCACTGTTCCTTGTGGAGGTCCAGTTTGTCGACCTCTGTCTGTTTTCTGCGGACCTCTTCTCGTGCAATCGCAAGATTCTCTTTTGCCTTTTCAACCTCTTGCTTCTGCGCATTCACCTTTTCCTGTTCGGTGACCACTCGCTCGTCGACGACCTTGAGGTAGTTCTTCATAGCGATCACCTCGTCGGAAGTCGTTCCCTCATCAAACGCCTCTCGCAGCTGGTCGAGTTTATCCTGTTTGTGCTGCTTGACCTTATCGCGGGCGGCTCGTACTTCTTCGAGCTTTGCTTCTTCCTTTGCAAGCTCCTCGATGCGCTGCTTCACCAATCGTCGCGCCTTGTCGAGGCGCTGCACTTTGATGTCGCGTACCTCTTCTAGCGGATAAGCTGGCATCGTCATTCGGCTTTATCCCTTACTTAAAGAGTCGTTTCAGTTGCTGTAGGGACTCTTCAAAACTTGCTTCTTCTTCCATCCCTTGCTTGAGGAAGTTGTTGACCTTGTCGATGTAGTCCAGAGCGAAATCGCCCATCTTATCGGAGCCGCGCTTGTACTCACCTATCTTAATGAGCAGCTCGTTCTTCTTATAGTTGGCCAATACCTGCCGCACCTTACCGATGAGCTCTTGGTGCTCGTCATCGGTGATGGAGGGCATCACTCGAGAGGCGGAGGCGAGCACGTCGATGGCGGGGTAGTGGTACGCCTGGGCGAGCTCTCTACTCAAGATGATGTGTCCATCTAGTATCGAACGTGTCTCATCAGCTACGGGCTCGTTCATGTCGTCGCCTGCGACGAGGATCGTATAAAAGGCGGTGATGGAGCCTTTGTCGCTGTTACCGGACCGCTCCAATAGCTGGGGCAATGTGGAGAAGACCGATGGGGTATAACCAGCTCGCGCTGGTGGTTCGCCGGCGGCGAGACCTACCTCACGGACGGCACGCGCAAATCGCGTGATGGAGTCCTGCATGAGGATCACGGACTTCCCTTGGTCGCGGAAGTACTCTGCAATAGCAGTCCCTACGTACGCGGCATTGAGTCGCATCTGCGAGGGCTGATCGGAGGTCGATACAACAAGTACCGATCGCGCTAGCCCCTCTTCTCCTAAATCCTTCTCGATGAAGTCACGTACCTCTCTACCGCGCTCTCCAATGAGGGAGATGACGTTGACGTCGGCTCTGGCAAAGCGGGCGATCATACCGAGGAGGGTGGACTTACCACCGCCTGCGGCGGCGAAGATGCCTACTCGTTGTCCAAGTCCGGTGGTCAAGCAGCTGTCGATGACGCGAATGCCGGTGGAGATCGGTTCTTTGATGCGGCGGCGCTTCAGCGGATCGGGTGGTGACTGACGAACGGGATAGGTCTCTTCCAATTCGAGAGGCCCTTTGGTCTCCGTATCGATGGGTTCGCCAACACCGTTAAGTACTCGGCCGAGGATTGCGGGTCCGACCTTAATCTGTAGAGGCATGTGGGTGGGTAGGACTTCCGATGAGGGACCTATCCCTGTCATATCACCAAGGGGTGAGAGGAAGACTTCATCTTTGGTGAAGCCTACCACCTCACAGCGAAGGGGATCGCCCTCTCTCTTGACGAGACAGAGCTCTCCTATCTTCACCCCTGGTACAACCGCTTTAATGAGGTTGCCCACGGTCTCGGTGATGCGACCACTTACCGTGGTCACTTGGAGGGCATCGAGTCCCTCCATCATACGATCTACTTGCTCTTCGAACAGTGTCATCTGGGTACAACCCCTTTTCTTAGACTTGTACGTTCATTACGGTCTTTGTTGACTCAAGAGCCTTATTGAGCAGACCAGAGAAAAACTCCAGCTCTTGCTGGATATGATTCACTTTCATCTGCACGGCTAGTAGTTGCGGTGCGGAAATCTCTTCACCCGAAGCGGCTAGTCCATTTACATGGGTGCTGAGGGTTTCGAGGTTAGCTTGACCGTTACTTAGATAGCTAAGAAACTTCTCCACGGGGTTTGCCGTTCCAAACTGCCTCTCCGGCGGAATGTACTCAATACCCGCCTTGCTGAAGGCGATTTTGAGGTTTTCGTTTACCGTAGAGAGTTTGTTGTTGAGAAGCTTCTGAACAGAGGTCTTAATCTCGAGCTCTGGCGTGTTTAACTGCGCCTTGAGTTCATCAATTCGATAGATCGCATCCTTAGTCTTAGAAATTAGATCGACTGAGGTCGTTTTACCGGTCTGTTCGGCTCGCTGATTGACCCTAGCGACTTCATCCATAAGCGAAGGCATCGCTTTCTGGTCGGCTGCTGTAGCCTCACCAGGTTTGTTGTGTTCGAGTCGCATTAGCGAGTCGAAGTAGCCGCGATCTGTCGGAATGCCCTGAGGGGACTGCTGTTCGACAAAGCGTCTAAAGGCCTGCACCGTGCTGGACACTTTATCAATTTTGCCTATCTTTGCGATTTCTTCCGTCATGGGTTTCCTCCTATGCGGTTACTCCCCTCCAAAAAAGGGAGCATTCTTTTTAGTTAAATCTTTTTCTGCCCACTCCATGGAGGTTTCGACAAGCGACTTTATTGTCGGATCGTCAGTAGCCTCCATTGCCTTTGCAAGGAGCACCTCTCCCTCTTTCCGCCTGGGCGGGATGAGGAGGTACGTGATCCCCAAAAAGGCTTGCGCCAGGTGGTGCTCTGGGTCCATCTCCAACGCGAGCTTGAATTGCTTTTCAGCTTCTTTTAGCTCGAGTTGATTGAGAGCGATGTATCCCAGTCCAACAATAGGCGCAGCGCTTTCAGGTTCGAGGAGGTGTGCCGCTTCGAAGAGGTCCACTGCGGAGCGCTCATCGAATTGCTTAGTAGCGACAAAACCTGCCTCGACCATCAGCCCGAAGTCCTCCCTAAAGGGAGCGAGCTTATCTTTTGCTTCAGTCATATCTGCTCCTACGTCACCTATTATGACTTGACGTTACGAGCCATTGACTGGATAGCACTGTGTGCAGATGAGACGACGTTCGTCGACATCTCACTTAGCTGAGCAAGGTTGTTCATCATCATCTGCATCTCGAACATGTCGCCGATGGAGATCGATTCCTGGTTAGCTCGGATTTGTTCGATCTTAGCCTTAACTCCGATAACAGCTTCTTGTACAACATCGATGAGATCATCGAGCTGAAATCCATCTGTTTTACGGTCCGTTCCCACGAAAGCCATGGTGTACCTCCTCCCCTTCTAGGGGTTTATTTGTTAATTTTTCTTCCTGCCTGGCTTGCCGTTTTGAGTAAGCCGACGTAGCCATAGAGCAGTAAACCTAGTTTGTCGTAATCTTCTTGTTTTTCGCCTTGCCTTAACATATTCTTAATTTGTTCTGTTTTCTTTATTATTCCGTCTGTTGAGGCTTCTAGTTTTTCTGGGTCGAGCCATTCTCTTTCTACGTCGAACACGAATGCGTTCTCTCCCTTCCCGTCTTTATTCTTTTCTAGTCCAAACATCACAGCCTTCCTTAAAGTCATTATAACATATTTTACTTACTAAAGTCAATTTTATATTTGGTTCCGCTTCTTTCTAAAAACAAGGTGCCTGGGCGTATGCTAGTTACCGTCATACCATCCAAAATATCGCCTCTGGCGATGATGCGTCCGTTTATGACCACATTTAAGGCGATATCGCCCTGATTGGAGTAGCCGCTGACGTCATACTGGTCAGTTAGATCAATCACAGATTGCGCCACGGTGCGTTCGATGACGTAGTTGCGGACCGCTCTAACGCCCTCTATGGCCTTAAATCGCTCGATTAGCGGTTCTAGCTTGGTGGATTCTCCCACGCCCATGGTGCCGCTTAAAGTGACTTCTCCGTTGATGATCTCTGTGGTGACGTTAGGGAAGTTCTGATCAAGTAGCATACTCTGCACGCGCTCCAAAACCTCCTGTTCAACGACCACCTGCCAGTCAAGTAGCGCGGGATAGGCAAAATTGACGTTGATGAAGTTGCTTAGGGTGTCAAATTGGTTCCGTGTTTTTAAAAATCCTGTTAAGACGAATTTCCCTGGGGAAGGCGACTGCATGTTTACGCCTTGCCAGTCGGGATTCTTTCCAATAATAAGGTTGTTCTCTTGCCAGATGAGTTCGTCGACGATGATGTTGTCATCGACCTGCCGAACGAATTTGTGGCTCTGGAGCTTGTAGAGAATTTTCTCTCTGTCCCCTGTGGAAAGGACGTGACCAAGTAGAAGGAGTCGACCATTTCCTTTTTCGAAGATGTAGGAGATCTCGGGGTACCCAACGAGGGCCTCTTTGATGATTTTGTCGTGTTCGATCTGTTCAATGGGAATTTCCTGGCTGCGAAAGAGGCTAACGGCGCTAAATCCAACGATCAGGAGTACGAGAGTAAGTACAATTAGTCCGATGAACCCGGCGCCACGCTGCAGAGCTCGCTCGGCTTTCTGTTCGCTGAGCTCCTCTTCGCTATGTGTGGGTTCCTGTACTTCCTGCGATTTCTCCTCAGTCAAGGTGGTAGGAATCAGAAACGGAGATGCGATGGTATGTGCTTCGGATTCACGGTCGCATACTAAAAATCCGGTTGTGCCGATGGTGACGAGTTTATTGGGGAGAAGTGTGAGCTCTTTCTCTACGGGCTCGCCTTCGACGAGCACGCCGTTGCGGCTGTCGAGATCTTCGATAGTAAGTGTGTCGCCACTATTCACTTTGAGGCGGGCGTGGTTTTTGGAAACGCTCATGTCATGAAACACGACGTCACATGAGCTGGTGTCGGTACCAATGAGATACTGCGCATTGGGTTCCATGGAGAACTCAGCGCCGGTGTTGGGTCCAGCGACAACTTTCAAAAGCCATCGAGATGTTCCGGTGAGGTCGAAATCGACTGCGGCGGTTTGCGCCTCGCCTTCTTCTTCCAAAAGGGATTCGTGCTCTTCCTCTTCGCTGGTCTTGACGATTTTTTCTTCTGCCACCGGTTGTTCCTCTGTAGTCTGTTCAGCCTCTCCCGAATAAAATCGAAAGAGTGCGTTTCCTATGCGAATGGTATCGCCGTTCTGTAAGATCTGAGAGCCTTCGAGGGGCTGGTCGTTGATCTCTACAGGATTCGTTTCACTTAAATTCTCTAGAAGAAATCCTTCTTCTGTACTGCGGCAGAGCAAATGCTTACGTGACGCCGCGGGGTCCTCAACAAGGAGTTGGCAGGCGTCCGGATCGCGACCCACTACCCACTCATCGCCTCCTTCGAGCTCGAGCTCTATCCCCTTAAGGGACCCTTCCTCACCGATGAATTTTGCAACCATAAAATCTTACCATAAGTTTTCATTTTCGTTCGTTAACCGGGAGGTTCTTCTCCCCAATTGCGCACTTTGTCACTCCAAAAATCTTTCTGATTGATAAAATCTTCAAGATGATTACGGAATCCATCGAAATCAAGGTCTTCTGCGATGGCAAGGGAGAGTGAGAGGCGTCGACCGTTTTCTTCCAACCCGATAACCGCTCCGTCGGTACGCTGACCAAACAAATTACAAGTGGACAATAACACCATGAGCTCTTCTTGTGGGCCGCTCGGTAAATCAACCAAAGATGTGTACAAATATACCCCTGGATTGAGATCGGTGACAATCACCGAATCGTCGTCCAAGGGTATACGCCACACCCCGTCGGCTTCCTGAGGAAGCTTCTGAGGGAGCTCTAGCTCCTTGACTAGTTGCGCGATGTGTTCTTCTACCATAATTTACTAACCATTTATGCTCTCCATGCCTCCGTAAGGGCGGCTCTAAGCTGGGTTACAAATTGCTGTTGCGCGCTGTGCGCATCGGCATCGGATTTCTGCTCCTCTTTCAGCGCGTTTAGCGTCTGCTGCGCAAACTGCTGAGCTGCTTCAAAGAGCTTACTTAGCGCCTGTGCCTTAGCTTCTTCTGTTTCATATTTGATGGTGCCGATGGAGGCGCCCATTTGGCCACTTTGTGAGCCGAGGGTAGACATCGCTTGGGTTTGTGTTGCCGAAAGTGACATCCCGAAAGTTCCCTGGTTTCGCAGGGGACCTGGTAAACGCCTGCCAACAGCTCCCGTAGCATGTCCCATACCACCTTTTGTACCGGCTAGTCCTGGCTGGGTCTGTCTACCAAAAAGAGTAGCAGAGCTGCCAACTAAGGCAACACCCGAAATCGCAGCACCCACAATTGCGTAGGTAAGTGCTATTTCAGCCTTAGCAACTCTCATCTCAGCCATCTTAATGGCCATATCTCCCTGCTTTTCCGCCATCTTGAAGATTATATCAAGTTGCTCGATGACCATCTTTCCTAGGGTGTCGCTCATCTCCATCTTCTTTTGTGTTAAGTCCAGAAAGACGACGAGTGCCGAGAGTAGGTGAGGGCTCATGGCCCACTTCGAGACATTTGCTGGTTTATCCAATTGAGCACTATTGGCGTGGTGATCGATCCACGTCCCGTCAGGGCCTTTTGCAAAAACGACTTCCTTGTCGGAACCACTGATTGTATCATTTCTTAAAACAATCGATCCATTGGGCAATGTTTCGACATTTTTTGCGTCATAGGTATTCCCTTTGTATTCGACAATTCCGTTGGCATTAGGCTGG
The DNA here is from genome assembly GCA_041603795.1 of Chlamydiales bacterium. GTDB lineage: Bacteria > Chlamydiota > Chlamydiia > Chlamydiales > JBFIDQ01 > JBFIDQ01. The sequence goes on along the minus strand of JBFIDQ010000029.1, from coordinate 6,876 downwards.
ATTGGTAGATCTGCTGGTATTTGTCCGATATTCATTTTATTTAATCCTTTCCTAGCTCTAGCTGGGATTATTTTTTAATAAGCTCTTATTCGTGTCATATCGCTCACGGCTTCTCTCATGAGGTTGTCCAAAACCGCCATCATTTCCTCGTTGATTTTAGCGTTGTCATCAAGAAGACTATCAACGACCCCTTGCGTTTGTGTTAGAGCTGACATGATTATGTCGAGGATCTTTTGGAGCTGTGCGACAAGCTGGCCGATTTCTTCTATGTCTACTTCCATGCCCCTGACTACGAGATTTGTGTAGGTTTGAACAACGGTTGCTGCGGTTTGCATGGTCGTACCGACCAGAGCAAGCTTCGCTTCAGTGCTGGAATTTACTATCCTGTCCTTTAAGCGCCATCCCGCTTTTTTTAATGACTGAATCGCTTTAGCACCAGGGGAGGCGTTTGCACCCGGACGGGCACCGACCATTGCTTTACCACGAACGCGCCCTGCTGCCTTGCCAGCGCCTCTAATCCCTCCACCTACGCCTCCTGCAGCTCCTTGTGCAGCGCCTCTTGCTGCTGACGCAGCAGAACTAGCAGCTGATCCAACATAGAGCATGGCGAGCATCATGAGAAGGGCGGTCAGTTGCGGTAGGATGGCATTCCAAGGTGACTTTAGATCTTTGCAAGCCGGCACCAAGACTTCTGCGGTAAACGTGTTTAGCACCCCGCTACCAATTAATACGTGGGGAAGAGCGGCAACTGCTGTTAGGCCGGCTCCCGCCAAGGCTCCTGCTCCGCTTCTTGCGGCGGCAATTCCACCTCCTGCCAGTGCGCCGGCAACCATTAGGCCAGCGACCAAAAGCTGCGCTTCTGCTTCTGACATACCTGACTTTTCAGCGATAAATACGGCAAGAGTGGTTCCTGTCGCTACTTCGACGACAGTAATGATAAGAAAAACTGCTGCAATCGCAATGGCTGCAGTGCCGCCAGTGGCGGCTGCCAGCATGACTCCCACAACGGCCATTGTGATCTTACCAAACGCACTGTTGAACCACGAATTCTCTGCCTCTGCGGCCTCTCGCATCTTTTCATACTGCTTGGCTATTTCGTCTCGTTGTTTCGCTGCCCAACTTGACTTCGATTGAAGGAGGCTTTCTCTGTGTGCGGTAGCTCCACTTGTGGTATCTGCATCGAGTGACTGAATGAGGTTCTTCAGGCGTGTCACGAGGGCGTAGACCTGAGCTAGGATTTTGATGTAGTTAATGACACCTGCTTCTTGCTCTTCTGTAAGTGGTGGTGCTGTAGTCAACCCAGGTGCCTTGCTGGGATCATTTACGGTGGTGCCGTCTTTGTTGTAGGTAAACACGGCCGCAAATCCAGGCGCTTCGGAGGTGAGAAGCTGTCCGACAGTGGCAATTTTGCCTTCGGAGAGATCCATACGGCGCGAGGCGCCGCTTTCATCAGTGTAGAGCACATGTGCTGTGCCAACTCCGCTGTCGGTTTCTCCGATTTGCACCTGTACACGTGACTGAATGTCCTCGTCGCTCAACCCTTTTTGGCCGAGCGCGTCCATAAGCATGGCAGCCTGTAGGTTCGCAAGATCTTCTGGGGAGCCCGTTTTTCCGCCGACCACGTCGCCGTGAGGTGCATGGTTGTCACCCTCATCGGGATCCAGACTGTAGTTCTCTGAGATGTAGTTGTGAATGGTCTTGGCGATGTCATCGCTGGACATATTTTTGAGAGCTGATTTGTCGGGGAAGGCTTTGCCTACCTCGGATTGAACTGATGGGTCACTAGGTTTGAGAGATTTGTGTCCGTTTTGGTGCTTCTTCATGCGCGCTTGCGCAACATCACTTTGTTCGCCAGGAAATACAGCTTCGAAAAACTCTTCAAATTTTGCGTCTACTTCTTTTCCGAATTCCGCATCGAAGAGGCCTTTGAGTCCCGTAGGTTTGTCACCGTTGTCCCCAAGTTCTGGGGGCTTCAGGAGCGGAGCAGAAACGTGGGGTAGGTCGGATTCGCTAGCAACGGGCGTGTCGGAAATCTGGGTGACGTATCTGTCTGCGACTGCGCCAACCTCACCTTTGGGTCCCTGTACCTTCATCTCTTCCGGCTGCTGCACGGGGGGTGCATGAATCGGAGGGACTCCCAGATTTTGCGGTTTGTTATCGCCTATGGTATCGGACATCGAGCGGTCCTCCCTATTTCGCTTTCTTAGCTTTTTTCGTCGCTTTCTTAGCCGTCTTCTTACTCTTTTTAACTTCTTCCTTAGCGCCCTTAAGCATCTCTGCGTTCCTCTCCACTTCCTTCTTCGCGTCGTCTGCAAGTGATTCGTTCATCATTCTGCAGCGCTCCGTAAGGATGCTGTATTCCGGCTGTTCTCCCGCCTCTGTTACCGCCGTTTCCAGCATAAAGACTGCCGCTGCGGGTGATCCCAGCTGAATGTAGCAATCGGCCGCGTGGTAGTAGGGCAGTGGATCACCAGGATTCAACATGCCAGTCAGGCAATACACCTGAGCCGCAGGAAGGTACTTCTTTTCCATGTGCAAACACGCCGCTAGGCCCATCTGGTACTTGGAGAGCGTACAATCGAGCATGATGAGGAGTCGAAATATGTACGACGCCTCGGAGTACTTGCCGTTGTTGTAGAGGTTGTAGGCGTGGCTGTAAATCGTTTCCATTACATCGTCCGACAAGCTCAATGAGTCTTTCGGTGTCATTCCAGCGCCCAACCCTTTGGTCAATAACTGCTGCAGGGTGTCTGCGATCTCCTCTGACGCTTTCATGTCGAGTTCGCTTATGGCTTTCTGTATCTCTTTCTTCGATGTCATTCTCTTTCCTTAGGTTATTTGAATACCGATTGCAGCAACCCACTGAGTAGCTGGATAATCGATGACATAAAGTTTGCCTGTTGGTTAATCGCTTCTTTCGTTCCACTCAGATCCGTCTGCGCCTGCTTCGCTTCGTCTTTCAATATGCTACGACGCGTACGCAGTTGCTCAATCCATTGGTTTCGCTCGCTATTGATCGCACCAATTTTTTCTTGCTCATCACCACCCCAGTCGTCTCCAAAAACCCCATAAGGCTGGGTAACAAACCAGTGCACACCAGGGTAGGGCTGTAGGACGCCATCGGCATCGAAGTGGGGAACAAAGGCATCCATTGCAGATGGCGGAAGTAAGCTTCCCGGAGTAACTCGCCTATTTGTCATAAATGCTGGAATACCAGCCTCATCGATTTCACGCAGAGTGATGCCAGCAAAGCCTTTGGCATCATAGTACCCTGGAAATTGATCCATACGTATTGATTGGTACTTGTAGATGTCTAGTATACCTTCAGGAGGGCCACCTTCAGCCAAAAACTCCGCAGTAAAAGGTGGAAACAGCCCATTCTGGGGTAAATCAACATCCAAGGTAGTATCCAACGGGATCCCACCAGTCCATGGGAAATCTACTGCAAAAACCGTATCGCCTGCCCCACCAGAAAGATCTCGTCCTAGCGCGTTAGTGTGTTGTGCATCATAGATTTCCATGGCCTCAGTGTTAGCACCATTTTCAACTATGTTTAGTTGACTTGGGATTAACATGATGGGATTCAATGCAACCGGATCATGCCATAGGAAGTCTGGACCAAGTAATAGGTTTTCGTCATTTGAATATAGGTGAACACGCCCCATTAGTTCGGTGTACTGCACCTGGAATTCGGTCAGATAGGAGAGGCGCGAAGCTTGCACGCCTATGGTCTCTTGAAGAGAATCAAGCATCATTGCAAGGATGTCGAAGATGACGAACATGATGTTGCGGCGAAGGATTTCGTCTTCGCTAGTGACGATGAGGTCCGCTCTCTTTGATTCAACAATCAGCTGCTCCATCCACTCGTCGATATGATGGCTTGGGTTGAAGTGCCCTTGAAGTCGGAGTCCTTGCATCTTCGCAACGAATTCTGTTAGCGCTTCATCAAATCCGGTTCCATCTTCTGCAATGTAGGCTTTGTAGATGCGCTCCAAACTTGGAAGCGTCCCTGCGCCGATAATTGTTGCTCCTTCGGCTTCGGTGTTGACCGCAACCTGGGTGAGAAAAACTTCCCACTCGGTAATCGGATCAGCACTCGTGAGAAGCGGGTATTCTGCATATGGAAAGCGAGCGAGCAGTGCTCCGAAGGAATCGCCAGCGAGCTTAGCAAAGAAGACGTCGGGATCTTCACCCATCAAATCTACGTCGTCCCAGTCATTTGTTGTATCTGCTAAAATGGCTTCGCGAAATACCGTCGCAAAGCCTGTCAGCTCGGAGGGGACGGGTACGGCAGGGCCTATGGTCGCATCCTCGACTTCTAGGACATACGGGTCACGGTTCCTTGGAAGGTCGATATCGGCGAATATCCGCCAGTCAGATAAAAAGCGGGCCCATGTTGGTGGAAAAGGGTTGGTCTCACTTTTGCTTTCGACATAACTTTGCCACCTAGTGGCAAATGGAATCAGTGGCGGTGGTGGTGTGAGCACCCCTGGTGGTACGGGTAGATTTTGCGGTTGGCCAGCATTGAAATTGAGGTAGACGGTCTCCAGAGCATCGTAAATGGGTGTGCCAGATGCGAAGCCGAAGTCACCTGCCGGATTGATCACATGGGCAGGTAAGAAATCGCCAATGGGTTTATGTAGATAGTCAACCATAGTATTACACTCCTCTTACGCCTTGAGCCATCTTCTCGATGATCTGAGAAATCTTCAGAATCAAAGAGCTGGCGGATTTAATGAATTCTTCGAACTCAAACATGCGGCGTCGTAGTTGTTCTTTTTGTGCGTCGTTTTGTCCCTGTGAAGCAATGACAGCGGACGTAATTGCTCTCTGGTAGACGCCTCTACCTTCAATATCGCTCTCACTTGCACCAAAGTCTGCGATGTATGTAGTGAGGCTTAAACCGTTTGTTTCCAGTTGTGCTAGAATGGCATCCAGCTTCGCGACAATTGGATCACCTTCAATTCCAAGGTCAACAAACTTGTCCTTCAGGGTTTGAATTTCTCCTGCAAGGAACTGTAGGATGCTACCGGCATCGCCGGCGTCTCCATTAAGTTGGTTTAGAGTCGGAGCTCCTCCCACAAAGGCCTCGAACGTATCGGGGAAGTTCCTCTCAAGGACGTCGAAGATGTTGTCGGGGTCACCTGGTGGAGAGAGCATGGTGCCTATAGCATTTGTTTCTGGCTTAAGAGTCCGATCAAACTGCTCCGCTTCCCACTGTGTGACAGCATTGATGTACTGCTTTTCTTGGAACGGCGCAAGAGTGTTGTCCAAGCCCTCGCGCTGAACCATATTTCGAGCTGAATTGAAAATGTCAGTGCCGTCAGTGCCGTCTACGGCGGGAGATGAAGGATCAGCCAGGGTCGTGTCAGCAGATAGCTTCACATACAAATCGAGCAAGTCCAGAGCCGCACTTTCCGGCGACTTTTGGTTCATCACATCCTGTATGCTATTGAGCAGATCTGTTGTTTGCTCAACGAGTCCCAGTCGAGTATGTAATTCTGTCATCGCATTAAAGATCATGTCATGACCGCGTTGCACATATTCGAATCGGATCAGATGCTGCAACGATACGGGTGTTGCGGCTCCGATGATAGGTGGAAGGGTCGTGCCTGGAAGCGTGTCTGAGGTGCCAACGACTGTGCCATCGATTCCACGTACCCGTGCATTGTCGATAGCCTCAATGGCCGAATCAATAAGTGCTGCGGTGCCGGGTAGGTCGCGCCATGTGTCGAGGGCCCGATTTAACTCCGAAAGGGCGGCGTTCGACGGAATAGTGTTGAATTTCGGTACTTGCCCATATCTACTAAAACCAGTAGCGGCTTCCATTTCAGCCGTTCCGACCCCGGCCGCTATCAAGGATTGGACAATGTTATCAACAGCGTAGACAAGATCAGGGCTGAGTAGCCCTGATATAGGGTGTATGGATTGTGAATCTGGATTAGGATTTTCTAGCTTGAGTGGCGTGGCAAGTCTCATCATCCCATTTATGATTTTTTCTAGTTCTAAGTTGTCATTTACAGTAGGAGAGGCTCCGTTGGTCAGAAAATAGCTAAGGCTTCGGTCTAAAGGTGGCTGTAAAAAAGCTTCCTTGATGATGGCCCCGAAGGGCGCATGCTGATCGTCTCGATCTTCGGTTAGCGTCGGAAACAGTGCACCATCACCGGTAAGCAGCTGTCGCAGATACTCCGCTCCTCCTCCGTCTGACACGAAGGCGTCGTCAACAACCTCCCCGCTAGCTACGGTTAGGATTTGCACATCGATCGGGTCATCTGACCAACTAACGCTCATCTGGCGCTCGCCCGTGTTAAACGGGTCCGAGGCATCCGCGTCGTCAAACGTATATCGCTGCAATTGCTGAATATCTTGTGCTGCTTGCACAAACGGGTCGATTCCCATCGTCTTTTCTCCTTGGATAACAGGCTTAACAGAGCCCTTATCCTTAGTGGATATTACGGGAGATTTGAGGCAGACACACCTCCTCCCTTAAACGTATTATACAACAAAATAATTTATTATACAACCATTTTCACTTGAGCACCTTAAAAACGTAGAGAATAGAGACATATTTTTCTCAGTTATCGTTTTAGAGGCAGGTGACCCTCGCTCCCTACAGGAAGCAAATGCTACCCTGTGATGATGTAGATCATGGGAATGCGATCCCATCCAAAGAGCCTGTTTGCCTTAGAAGGAGGCGGATTGCGCGTGTCATTTGTCCAATATCTAAGCCGTACGACAGGGTGTTCTGATGGAAAACATTTGATGCCTGTCCAGCGTTTGCGAGGTGGTCCGCAGCCGATTCCCAGGAGCAACGCTCCGCTATAAGTTAGCCTGGCGGCGTAAGCCCCAGGTAGTCAGTGTAAACAACGGAGCTCT
>JBFIDQ010000028.1:0-15267 GCA_041603795.1 Chlamydiales bacterium | reverse complement strand
TCCAATTTTCAATCTCTTCCGGGTTGAACCGTACTTGATCTTGTATCTGGTAGGCAGGAATTTGTCCCTGCTCAACCCAATTGGTTACGGTATCACGGGATACCTTCATGAGGTCGGCTACGTCGTCAATCAAAAGGTCCATATTGCTCTCCTAAAAACCCTTAAATAATTGGATCATTTCTTCCGCAGACGAGACAGAAAGCATCTGTTTGCGGCGCTCCTCCTCCTTAATTGCAAGCGTAAGGCTCGAAAGGATCTGGAGGTATTCGGTTTGCTTGTCATCTGGGCCGCCAATCAAAAAAATGAGGCGAACCGGAAAATTATCTAGACTTTGCCAGTTAATTCTTTTACTGCATACACCAATTGCGATGAAAAAGTTGCTGTAGTTGGGAAGTTTGGCGTGAGGGATCGCCACTCCCATGCCAATTCCTGTCGACACGACTTGTTCGCGCTGAAGGATCGCATCCAGGAAGGTTGCGCGATCACGAAGCTTTCCAGCTTCCTCGCAGCGCTCTACTAGCGCCTCAAGAGCCTCGTCGCGCGTCTCAGAGTCAAGAAACACTACCAGTTCTGGGTCGAGTACCTTTTCAATTGTGGTCATGCATGTGTTCCCGTATGGCCAAAACCGCCTGCGCCGCGGATCGTGGCGTCAAGTGAATCCGTTTTGGCAAACTGGACCTGAACCACCGGTGTGACAACGAGTTGAGCGATGCGCATTCCTGGTGTAACCGTGAATGTTTCGCGACCATGGTTGATGATGATGACACCCAGCTCTCCGCGGTAGTCAGCATCGATCGTACCTGGAGTATTCAAAACAGTAACGGCGTGCTTGAAGGCGAGTCCACTGCGAGGACGGATCTGAATTTCATATCCCCTAGGAATGGCTACTTTGAGTCCGGTAGGAACCAAGCGAGTTTCACCTGGTGGAATTTCGAGGGGGGCATTTAGCTGAGCCGTTGCGTCGGCGCCGGAGGCGCCTTCAGAAGCGTAGAAGGGGAGCGTCGCCCCTTCCGGTACGATAATGGGGATCTCAAGGAGCGTTTCAGCGGCTGCTGTTGTCATGACTAATTGGCCTTGCGTTCGTTTTTTTTTGTTTTATTACTGAGGGTGCTGCCTTCCTTGCTCTCTTTTTCGGCTTGTTGTCGGTGAGAAAGTCGATGAAGTCAGCCAATGTTTCTTTGAGCTGGTGGCGATGGGTAATGCAGTCGATCATCCCGTGGTCGAGAAGAAATTCAGATTTCTGTGCTCCCTCTGGAAGCTTTTCGCCTATGGTCTGCTCGATGACGCGGGTCCCTGCAAAACAAATAAGTGCTTTTGGCTCGGCAATGATGAGGTCGCCTAGCGAGGCAAAACTGGCCGTGACGCCACCAGAGGTGGGATTGGTAAGTACCGATATGAAAGGAACCTTTGCTTCGTGAAGCTTGCCGAGCGCTGCCGAGGTCTTCGCCATTTGCATGAGGGATAGTATTGATTCTTGCATGCGTGCTCCGCCCGATGCCGAAACGATGATCAGAGGGAGCTTTTTCTCGAGGGAGTGTTCGATGAGGAGGGTGAGTCGCTCGCCAACAACTGAACCCATGGAGCCTCCCATAAAGCTAAAGTCGAGTACGGCAAGTGCGACCTTATGCCCGGAGAGCTTACCTACACCTGAGACTACGGCTTCGTTACGTCCCGATGACTTCGTCGCTTTTTCAAGCCGCTCCGGATACGTCTTGCTATCGATAAATTCGAGAGAGTCAATAGGGGTGAGGTCGTCAAAAAGCTCGGAGAAGCTCTCTTCGTCGATAAGACTATTCACGCGATCCATCGCCGAAAGGCGATAGTGATAATCGCACTTCGGACAGCAGTTTGAATTGTCCACGAGCTCCTTCGTATGAATGAGCTCGTGACAATGCGTGCATTTGAGCCATCCACTAAAGCCATCACGCTTTGAGCTTTGGATCTTAATCGTCGGTTTGTGCCGTGAAAAGAGGCCCATTCCGTAAACCCCAATGGGTCAGTTATAAAAGAGAATTTTATGCGATTTCGTGGATTCGCACAACCCCTTGTCGCTATTAATATAAGTTGCTAGCATGACCCATCGCCTCAGCTAGAGTTGAGGAAAAACCATGACAACCGGAGAATCTATTATGGCCTTTCAACAACCCCCACTGCCCTATGCGCCAAATGCCCTAGAGGGCTTTGTATCGGAGGAGCAGCTCTTTGAATACCACTATGGTAAGCATCACGCAGCCTACTTCACTAATTTAAATAAACTTATTGACGGAACGGAGTGGGCGGACAAAACCTTGGAAGAGGTCGTTAAAAAGAGCGAAGGCGGCATGTTTAACAACGCAGCGCAAGCGTTGAATCATAGTTTCTTCTGGGATTGCCTCTCGCCAAGCGGTGGCGGTGTACCTACAGGTCCGTTAGCGGACGCGATCAATAGCACTTGGGGCGACTATGGAACATTTAAGGAAAAATTTTCGGCTGCAGCAGCCACGCTTTTTGGGTCGGGCTGGGCTTGGCTCGCACAAAATGAAGATGGTTCACTCGAAATCTGGCAAGGTGCCAATGCGGATACGCCGCTGCGCCACGGAAAAAAACCGCTGCTGACGCTGGATGTGTGGGAGCACGCGTACTACATTGACTACCGAAACGCTCGTCCGAAGTTCATTGAGACGTGGTGGGATGTGGTGAACTGGAATTTTGCAAGCCGCAACTTCAGCTAGACGTGTCAAAAGAACCTAATGAACGAATGGCGTTCATTAGGTTCTTATATCAAGGCTTCAATGAATTGTTTGGGGTCAAAAGGTTGTAGGTCATCGACTCCTTCTCCGACTCCGATGTACTGCACGGGTAGGCCAATTTCGCGCTGTATGGCAACAACGATACCGCCCTTAGCTGTCCCGTCGAGTTTGGTGAGGACCAGTCCTGAAATGGGGGTGTATTGATGGAAAGTTTTCGCCTGGTCGATCGCATTTTGTCCGGTGGTGGCATCTAGCACAAGTAGGGTCTCGTGTGGACTGTCATCGACCACTTTGTGGCACGAACGCTGGATCTTTTCGAGTTCTTTCATGAGGTCAGTTTTGGTATGGAGGCGTCCAGCGGTGTCGATCATGACTACGTCGACACCACGAGCCACGGCCGCCGTTACGGTGTCAAAGGCTACTGCTGCGGGGTCCGCCTGTGGCTGCCCTTTTACTAGGTCTACTCCTAGCTTCTCCGCCCAACTCTCAAGCTGATCAATTGCTGCCGCGCGGAAGGTGTCAGCTGCTCCAATAAGGACACGCTTTCCTTCTCTCTGGTAGAGCTTGGCAAGCTTTGCGATGGTCGTGGTTTTGCCGTTGCCATTGACGCCCACGACCAAAATAATGTGGGGCGTGGTGGATGGTGTGGTCCGCTCTGGGGGACGCAGTGCGCTAAGTAGCTGTGTCCGAATTTCATCCAGAATCTGATCGGCAGTTACCTTCGGATTGTTGCGATGCGTCTCCCGTACTGCGTCGACAAGCTCGGTGGTGGTCTTGACTCCAAGATCCGCTTCATAGAGGAGTTGTTCCAGCTCTTCAAGTACGTCCTCATCAATTGTTCCGCTTACGAGATCGCGAATTTTTCCGCCGAGAGTAGCGCCGGCGGATTGAAAGGCGTTGGTAAGCTTCTGATAGCCAGACTTTAAGAATCCGAAGACCATGAATAGACTCCATGAGAGAAGGGTTGAAAAAAATGAAATTTTAGCAGATAAGGGCATAAAGCGCACGATGAGAGAGTTATCCTATGAATACACACGAATACCAAGCAAAAGATGTCCTCAAACAGTTTGGCATCCCTATGCCCGACTACCGCGCGGTCTCTACGCGTGAGGAGGCGGAGGTCGCCATTGAGGAGATGGGAATCACTGAGGGGGTGGTGAAGATTCAGGTCCATGCAGGCGGTCGCGGCAAGGCGGGCGGCGTCAAGCTGGGTAAGGGACGTGAGGAGCTAGTTGGTCACGCAGAGGCCCTTCTTGGAATGAAAATGGTGAATAACCAAACCGGTCCCGATGGGGTGATTGCGCATAAGGTTATGATTTCTCCTGCGTGCAGCATCAAGAAGGAGTACTACCTCGGCGCGGTGATCGATCGTGAGTCAGCTTGTGCGACGCTTATCGCGTCACCTGACGGCGGAGTGGATATCGAGGAGGTGGCTGCAAATACACCTGAACGTATTCTGACGGTGCCGATTGGTCTCGATGGTAACCTAAAGCCGTTTCAGCTACGCAACGTGGCAAAATTCATGGGGTGGCAGGGCGATACGGCTAAGCAGGGAATTAAGGTGGTGAGCGGTTTGGCAAAGGCATTCATTGAAAGTGATGCAGAGCTGCTAGAGATCAATCCTCTTGTGGAAACACCAGAGGGCGACATCATTGCTCTCGATGCGAAACTATCCGTCGACGACAATGCGCTCTTCCGGCAACCAACAATCGCGGGCTATTTCGATCCGATGCAGGTATCCTCTTCCGAAGTGGCAGCAAAGAAACACGATTTGGCGTACATCGCACTCGATGGAAATATCGGCTGCATGGTGAATGGCGCGGGTCTCGCCATGGCGACAATGGACATCATCCAGCACTATGGAGGGACTCCGGCAAACTTCCTCGATGTGGGCGGGGGAGCTACTGAGGAGAAGATCACTGAGGGGTTCAAGATCATTTTATCTGACCCTAAAGTCGATGCAATCCTAGTCAATATCTTTGGTGGGATCATGGACTGCAACACGGTTGCCAGAGGGATCGTTGCGGCGGTGAGTCAGCTCCATCTGAAGGTGCCACTGGTGGTGCGAATGGAAGGAACCAACGTGGAAGAGGGAAAGAAAACGATCAATGGATCGGGACTCAACATTACTAGTGCGGCTAGCCTCTCCGAGGCAGCAGAAAAAATCGTAGCGTCGATTCAATAGGGGAGAAAGAACGTGGCCATACTCATCAATAAAAATACCAAAATCATTACCCAGGGCATCACGGGCAAGGCGGGACAGTTTCATACTGAGCAATGCATGGAATACGGAAGCAATTTCGTAGGTGGAGTCACTCCGGGTAAGGGCGGAAAAAAAGCTCTTGGTCTACCGATCTTCGACACCGTACGGGAGGCGCGCAATGCAACGGAGTGCACCGCTTCGATGATCTTTGTGCCACCACCGTTTGCCGCTGATGCGATTCTCGAGGCGGAAGATGCCGGGGTGGAGCTGATCATTTGCATCACGGAGGGAATACCGATACGCGATATGCTGGAGGTGAGTCGGGTGATGAAGGCGAGTACAACGAGTCGCTTAATTGGCCCAAATTGCCCGGGTGTCATTACTCCAGGTGAGTGTAAAATCGGAATTATGCCGGGATACATACACCAAAGAGGGAAAATCGGAATTGTCTCGAAATCGGGAACCCTCACTTACGAGGCAGTTTGGCAGACAACACAACGTGGATTGGGTCAGTCCACTTGCGTCGGTATCGGAGGCGATCCGCTCAACGGAACAAACTTTATCGATGTGCTGGAGCTTTTTGAGCACGATCCAGAAACTGAGGCGATCCTGATGATCGGTGAGATCGGTGGCAACGCTGAGGAGCAAGCAGCCGAGTGGATCGATAGAAACTGCACGAAACCTGTTGCTGCATTCATTGCGGGTCGCACGGCGCCTCCTGGACGCCGCATGGGACATGCAGGGGCCATTGTGTCAGGTGGCAAAGGGACAGCTGACAGCAAGATTGAGGCGCTCCAAAACGCTAAAGTTGAGGTGGCAGAAACCCCAGCGCATATGGGTGAGGCGGTGTTACGTGCCTTTGAACGCAACGGATTGAGCGCTGGCGTATGATCTCGCTGCCAGGACCGATTCCAATCCGCATCCAGCCGCTCTTTTTCCTGATGGCGGCAGCCATCGGCTGGTTTCATAGCGGGAGCCCCGAGGGAACCGCTATCTGGATCGGAATCGTCTTCGTTTCGGTGCTTGTTCATGAGCTGGGACACGCGCTGACGGCGATATTTTTTGGACAAAAGCCGATCATCACGCTGGTTCTTACTGGTGGACTCACATCCAGGGGTGGGAAGCGACTCCAACTCTGGCAGGAGTTCGTTGTCGTACTGAATGGCCCGCTGTTCGGTATGCTCCTCGCCTTTTTCGCCATTGGCGTGCGAGGCTTCGTCACAGCACTCCCCGAAAGCCTGCTTCTCTACGCCTTGGATTCCACGATTCTGGCCAATATCTTCTGGTCGTTCCTCAATTTGCTCCCCGTAGGACCACTCGATGGAGCCATGCTCGTAAATATCGGACTCGAAGGCGCCCTGGGTTCAAGGGGGGTGAAGATCGGTTACGTGGTAGGGACAGTTACCGGCGTTAGCCTGGGGCTATTTGCGATGTCATCTGGACTGATGATTCTCGGAGTGATTCTTCTCATGCTGAGTTTCGAGAGTTTTCGCGCGATTCTAGAGACGCGCTCGATGACAGATGAGGACCGGAGTGGTGAGCTGCAAGAGCTCTACCAGAAAGCCGAGGGCCTCTTCAGGGCCGGTGATAAAGAACAAGCATGCAAGCTCTATAAAGAGGTACAGAAGCTCTCCGGCTCTGGTTTGCTCTTTGCTGCTTCAACAGAGCGGGTTGCGCAAATCCTTTCGGACCAGGGGGAATTTGAGGAAGCATTTGCTCTGCTTAGTCCCCTTGAGAAGCGCCTTAGTGGAGAAGCCCTACGGCTGTTTCATCGCATCGCCTATTATATGCGAGATGCGGACGTGGTCGTAAGGGTGGGGGACCGCTGCTTTCAAGAAGATCAGAGTTACGAGACGGCTTTTGTCAATGCTCTCGCCTACGGACTGCTTGGACGTCCCCGCCAATGTGTGGGATGGCTAAGAGCCGCTCAGGATCAAGGAATGCCTAAAATAGTAGAGGGCTTGAAAAAGCGTGAATTCGACGGCGTACGCTCTCAAGAGGCGTTCGTGGAATTTGTTGGTTCTCTGGATTAATGGGTAATAGGCGGCGTTGAGTTCCGTAACCCGGACCCGCCGCTTGCGCTGAAGTTTCCTCTGTTCCGAAAAGACGTATCTCTATACTTTGTTCATCATCTACGTGTAAAAGGAGTCGTGGTATGTCGTCAGTAGGGTTAGATTTGCAGCCGGGATCGACGATGATTCATCTAGCGCCTGAAGGCGAGCAACCGGGTCTCGTGCCTGCAGATCAGGTGGAAGGTCCAGTACAGCAGGAAATGGTTGAGCAGTCGCTGTTTTTTCCGGGGTGGCACGGCAATACGGCCGCTGAGCTGCGTGAGCTGCAAGCAAAATCCTTTAGGCATTTGGGTTGTGGTGAGACTCTCTGTGAAGTCTATAATCAGGTGGGAGGCGTGGGACAGGCTTTGGCATGGGAGGCAGAGCGTGACAGCTGCACTGAAGGGGCCTACCTTCGGGCAGCGGGCTGGGGGTGTGTGACACGCGGCCAACGTTTGGTCGATGCTGTGATCGGTGTGCCGGTCTCTGGGTGCAGCATTGGTCTTGCAACCACGGCTGCTTGTTGCGCCTCTGCGACGTCAGGGGTCTTCGCTCTTTTTGGCTGTATCCAAATGGTCGTTTGCGCTGAATCCGGCTGCTGTGACGCTTCGAGTCAGTGTTTTGAGATCGCTTTGAAATCCGCCGGGTCAGTTGTGATGGTGACCTCTAGTTTGGCTTGTGGGATCTTGTGTTTGCCCTGTAATGTGGTGTGTCCTGAGGTTCCAGATTCAATGGGGCAACAGAAGCTGAAGTTGGCCTGGGCGCAGGCAAGCGTCAAGTACTTGGAATGATCTCAGATCTGAGACTCTTTGATTGCTCCAAACTTCGACATGCTGTGGTATTTTGCTGTAGTATTTTACTCAACCTGTTTTTCTAAGCCGTTAAACTTAAACACTTTTTATCTTGGCACCCTATCTGGTCTATCTGCGTAAAAGCGGGGAGGCGCAGGTGCGATTATGAAATGGCTCTTTCAGATACTACTATTTATTCTTGCTCCGATTGGACTGTTTTCCGCAGCCCTCAACCTTAATTATTATCAGCCGCCGGTCACCTTGATAGAACCGATGTTTCGATTGACTACTGGATGGGCGTCGGCAGATGGAGTGTTTAGTATGAGCCTTCAGAGCAATAGCGTTAACGGTTTCTCAATGGAGGTGAATCACTTTCAGCTAACAAATAGAGGTCTGGCACCGGGCGATCCGAATGAGCTCAAAATCGATGTGAGGGGATCACAAGACGGGCAGCCTGTTTTGGCACAGGGATCCAACAAATCGCTGGCTTTTGGAGGGGCCGCTAGGGGGAGGCAACGGACTATGGTCGTGGAAACGCAGTCAGGGACTTTGAGTTCCGATACGTTTAACGTGATTACGACGTCGGTGGTTGCTTGGTAGCAAGATTTATTTTTATTGTGGATATATCTCTGGGGCATTAGGGTACGGATTGAAAGAGAAATAGTGAGAGGGCGCCAAAAATGCTACGTCAATCCGTACCTTATGCAATTGCCACTTTTTCCATTCTAGCAGCAGGGAGCAGCGCCTGGGGTGCCAACCTCACGATGAGTTATGTGCAGCCAGCTTCGACGATGATTGATTGGGACGGCATTAATGATGCCGATGGAGACGGTACGGTTACCTTTGGTACGCTCGGAGATGCCCAAAATGCTACTCTTAGTGTTCTCTGTAACTCAGCAAACGGGTACACGCTTACTTTCAATTCAAGTAACGCTACTGCGTCGAATACGGGTGAATTGAAAAATGGCGCGAGTGCTATCGGCTATACCGCGGCGATGAGTACCGGTGGGGTCTCCGACGCCACAATTGTTACTTCAAGTCTGGTCTTAAACAACGGCTCTCGGGAGTCAGTTGACGTTAACTTCAATGGCGGCAGTGATGTCCTTCCTTTGGATGGAGCAACACAAGCGAACGAGATCCAGCTTACCATTACACTGGACTCGTTCAGCGGCGCGCTACATGAAGCGGGAACCTATAGTGATACTATTACAGCAACAATTGCGCTGAATTAGTTACCCCACATCCAGTCCCACCAGCTTTGCTCGGCTTCTGGCTCTAGCTCCGGTGTTACTGGGCTAGTATCAAATGCTGAGTCCATTGCTTCAGCTTTGCGCTTCGCAGCTTCTGCATCCATAGCAGCTTGCTGACGCTTCGCAGCTTCGAGGCGCATTGTCTCTTTGTGCTGCTCGATTTCACGCTGCATCGCGGCTTGGCGCTCGTCGATTTCACGCTGTAGCTGCTCGTGGTGCTTGGTAGCCTCATCCGGCATGGCATCCGGCATGGCATCGCTGCCTTCTCCCACTGTCCACCCGGTTGATTCCTGAACGGCACTCTCTACTGGAGCCATTTCAGCGGGTCTCTGTTGGGTGGTGCTGACCCGGTGCCAGCTTTTCCGCACCTTGCGGTCGCTAGAAGCCGTATGCTTGCTCTGCTCCGAGCTGCCTTTTACTCTGCATGCTTCACATGCTTCAAGGCTCCAGCTGCTTAAAAGCATAGCTGTCATTAGTGGTAAGACTATTTTACAGTTGTTCAACATAATCACACTCCTATTAGTGTTTTTCTTCTATCTCTATATTTTATTTTAGTTGCTGTGGGATTTTTCGACAAGTCTTATTTTTAATATGATCCGCATGCCTCTAGGTAACAAATACTTGTGCTAGAGAAAAAAACTACCGCTTCTGTCGCATTCGCTCTAATTGCGAATAGAGTGTAAGGTGAACCTCTTGGGTGGAGATTAAACTATGTTTTTTTGTGTGCTGGCGTTATTTGCCTTTGCTTTTCCTTCCTTAGCTTCTGCATCGGGACTTATGGTTTACCCCATGGAGCAGTTTGTTCGCTCCAGCAAGCCAACGGCTTACGTGGCGAAGAACAATCAGGAGAGGGCGATTGCTGTAGAGGTAACCGTGGAAAAGTGGTCAATTTCTGAAGATGGTAAGGAGCTGCGAGAGGCGACTCAGGATCTAGTCGCATTTCCTCCGCAATTCATTCTAAAGGGAAATACCTCCAAAAGAATTAAGGTGGGTCCTCGCAGCCGCAAGCCCGTCGATACGGAAAGGGCGTATCGGGTGACGATTCGTGAGCTGCCGATAAATTTCGAGGTGCCAGAAGACCAGGTGAATCAGGTCTATATGGCCAATGCTTACCGCACTTCCTTCTACCTCCAGCCGCGTCGCCAGGAGGCAATTTTAAACGTGGTCGGCTCCGGCTTTGAAAACAACAAGTTGTGGGTCGTTTTGCAAAATGAAGGCAATACCCACACTCACGTTCAGAAACCGGAACTTTCACTTACCCTGAGCGATGGAGAAACCATTCAATTGGAGGAGAATGCGTTGCTAGATTCCATTGCCGGACAAAATCTGCATGCGAAAATGACGAGGCGTTTTACCTTCGATTTGGAGGAGCTGATGAAAAATCGTGGGGCTGTTAAAGGGGCAATCACGTTACGAAGTGGGCACGATGGAGAGACGAAAAGTTTCCCGTTATTTTTCCAGTAGTCAAGATATGGCCTGGATGGTTTTGCTCCTCTTTTTGCTGGGGACCCCAATAAATGCCTTGGAGGAGCAGACTCTTCCAACGGCATCTGTAGCAGCTGAGACGGCTCGGCGGGCGGGAGCTGCTCCTATTTATGAGGCGGAGCGACAGCAACTTCTGGACCTTGGTTATGCGGTTGATTCCCAAGAGGCGTACCTAAGCCTCTATCTAAACCGTCGCTACATGGGGGAGCTGCTTGTTGTGGTTGGACGCAACAGCGACATAGCGACGTTCCAATATCGCGATATGCAAAATCTCCTAGTGGACAAGGTACCCCGTGCCTTTTTGGAGGAGCTTGGTGAGTCACAGGATCTCAATGGCTGGATTCCTTACAGGGCAATCGAACGCTATGAACCTGATTTTTATCTGGAGGAGCTGTCGCTACACTTACGTACTCCGGCAGATGAGCGTGATCAGCGTACCATTGATTTCGAGGAGCGACGGCAGACCGACCTCTCCAAAGCGCGGCGACCGCAGCCATTGTCGGCGTACGTCAACGTCCGCAACCTCTACAGCTACGCAGGAGAGGGGGGTCACTATCTCCTCGATCTTGATGGTGCTGTCCACTGCAAACAGTGGGTAGGAGAGGGGCGATTCGATTTCGATGCGGAACGTTTTCGCACGTTCGATTTCTATGAGCTGCGAGCCGTAAGGGATTATCCGAAAAAACTGACACGACTGACCGTTGGCGAAGATCAGTCATTTCGACCGCGATTGCTCGCGTCAGATCAGATCTATGGGATCAAGTACTCCACGGAATTCAGCGTCCAGCCTTTTGTTGTGACCTCACCCATATCAGAGTACTCCTTCTTACTCGAACGAGACTCCCTCGTCACCATCTGGGTCAATGGCGAAAAGCAGAGAAAAATTCGACTGCCAGCAGGGCCGTTCGACATCAGAAACTTTCCACTCACTACGGGATACAATGAGGTAACGGTGGAAGTGGTCGACGACCTAGGAAATTCAGAATTCCTAACGTTTAATGCGGTATCAGGACCCAATCTACTTGCCGTTGGACGTTCTGACTTTGCCTATTCCATCGGTCGAAGGGGTCATGGTCGAACGATGACCAACACGACTATTGTGAGTGCGTTTCATCGTCGCGGACTGCGCCCTGACCTAACAGCGTCACTTGAGACGCGAATGGATAAGGAGCACCAGGCCATAGGAGGTGGAATCGATTTCGTAACTTCATGGCTCTATGGAAGTGTTGACAGTGCCGTTTCACAAAAATTCTCGCGTATAGGTGGACTAAGTCGGATTATTTTTTCGAGAGCATTTGGTAAGTGCTTCCTTAGCTTTCGTACCGACCTGCAGACGCGAAATTTTTTTCAGCAGAATCAACTGCTGGGGTCAGCGCGAATAAAACGCACGCACACGGCATCGCTTACTGGTCCTATGCCAAGGGGCATGGGGACATTTAATGCGAGCTTTAGCGAAATTAGGAAGTGGATTGGTGATCCTGATAGAAAAGGGGAGGTGCGCTGGGACAAGCTATTCAATAGCGGTTGGCGAGTTGAGCTTTCCTATCTTTATCAAAAATATATCTCTCCTCATCACGACTACCGCTTTTTTGTTTCGTACTACCAGACGGGCGAGAAGGTTAGCCGATCTCATTCCGCTCGCGTGCGGCAAGAAACACAAACGATTAGAAGCTCTCTATCTGGCAAGCAAAGCCAGGGGTGGTGGGCGTCGTGGAAGGGAACGCACAATCGAGAGTGGCTGAAACACGGGGGGCACACGGACACGCTGAATGGTGACATCCAGCACGATGCCAATCGTTGCTCGGGGTACTACTCGTTTTGGATCGATGATGTTGGAGGGGACAACCTCCACCGGCACAATCTCAATGTAAGCACGGCGATCGCCTATGTTGATGGTGAGGTGGCTGTAGGAAGACCTATTCGAGATTCGTTTGCGCTGGTAACCATTCATCCTGAACTTGGTTTGGATCGTTTGGCTGTGGTGAGGCAGGGGCAGGTGAAGTCCGTTGCGTCCTCGTTCATGGGCGCAATCGCGTCAGATCTCGGCTCGTACCACCCTTCGGAGATAGATGTGGAGGGAGAGGAGCTCGAATTCGAGGGGCAAACGTTCACAGTATTGCCAACGTATCGCAGCGGAGTGCATATTGTAGCTGGAAGTTTTGAAGAGGGATATGGTCCACTTACGGTGACTGGAACGCTCCTGGATAGAGATGGGCAGCCGGTGCCCTATAAGGCTGTAATGGTTATCCCCGACGGTGGCGCAGAATTTGCTCCGCTATACACATTCACAAACGAGCTCGGACACTTTCGACTTCCAGGTGCTGGTCTCAATAGGGCCTATGAATTGGTTCTTGTCGACGAGCGGCCGATTTACTATCAAATGGATCCCATCGAGGAAGCTACTCTGGGACAAACTTATGAGGTGGGCGATCTTGTGCCGGTGGATAAATAAATTGTAAAATAAATTTTAAGTTTATAGTGTGCGGAGTTTCAAAGGGAGAAGATGCTATGGCTTCTTTGGTGAATTTGGTTCTCTGTTACCGGATGGTACAGGAAGACAAGAGGGCACAAGAGGCTCTCTCTTTCGAGGAGGCGAAAAAAGAGGTTCAGCTACGCCTTGATGAGATTAGTGGCGTTGCCGGTAGGCACCTGATGTTGCTCGAGGCGTTCGCGGGGAAGCAAAGCAGCTGTACGGTAGTGGGACGCTGGTGCTTTGGCAACATAGGGGACGCGAGACTCTTGCTTCAAGATCTTGCACGGGCAGTTCGAAGTGTGCAAGAAAGGACAGCTTTTAGCGAGGAAATCCAAATTGCCCTTAAGGTTTTTGAGGATAGGAGCGGGCAGCTGGAAAAGAGCGAACGCAACCTCGTGTGCCGCCTCATTGGTCGATTTAGTCAGTTAAGAGAAGCTGCTAGGGAAGGCAGTGTGCCACTCAAGAGCTTTCAGGCTTATCTTTAAGCGAGGCAAAAACTCTCTCTCGAAAGGCGTCGATGGCTTCATTTTTTAGGGTGCTGTTGAGCTCGTAAATTCCCTCGTAGGAAAGATCATTTTCGGGGAGCTTGACTTGCCAATCTTCGGCGCCACTCCTTCCCTTTGAGGTGCGGATTTTGAGATGGCGCTCATCCCCCGGAAGAAAAACGTCGGCGCGAACGGACCCTGTAGCACAGGCGATAGGTGCCGCATCAGCTACGTTATAAAGAAGAAAATCCTGGCCTTCGATACAGGGAGCCACGCTGTTGAGAATGACCCCGTTTTTCACGTCGACATGGTTGGCTTGTACGCCAATGAGGATGCTGTCTTCTATATTGCCAGAGGCGATCTGACAATTGATGAGGCGACACTCTCCTTTCAGGGAAATATTTGTGTGAGCGGACTCGACTGGTAGTTCAAAAAACCGACGCATGGCGCTCGCTTCCGGTCCAGCCTTGGTGAGCTGGAGGTGATTGTGACAGTACGAAAGAATGGAGCCGTAGTCCCACCAAAAACAGTCGTGACCAATATCCACCATGGTGAAAAATCCCATATCGCTATGGTCCGCTAAGAATCGTTCGCGGAACGCTTGCATTCTGCTGTAATGGGACTCCACTAGGTTCTTCCCATCCTTCTCTGAGCGCATCTCCAGATAGGTGCTCTTATCTAGCGTCGTGGCCATCCAGAAATGGGGATCACTGTCCAATTTACCTTGCCGACTCTCTAGCTCGGTAGAAAACTCCTCTGTCAGGGCCTCTAGGATGGGTAGAGATAGGCTAAAGGAACCGAGGCTAATGCCAAATCCACCGGTAGTATCAATGTGCCCGGCTTTTACCAAGCGCTCCATGGTGACGTGATCGACTTTCTCAACTTGGCGGGCGTTCCCCACGGCGTCGCATGCGACAAGTCCGTATTGGTCCAGGCGTTCGGATTCCCACTGCTCCTTTGAGGGCAGAGGGCGTGCCTTGGCGAGGATGTCAACGTGGCTCGTAGGCCTGTAGTCAACTGGAGCTGATGGGATGAAAATTTGATCGCCCCAGAATACGGAGAGGCGACCGGGTCGGCTCGGACCATAAACCGCGGTCTGTTTGATCACAGCTTCCAAAATGGTCAACCAGAGTCCAGCTTCACTTGGTCCGATGAGGCAGGGAAGGCGCACACCCGATTTGTTATTGGCCTCTGCCGCGGGGAGAGGCGCCAGTCGCGTTCCCTTGCCGGCCGTGTGGTAAAGGGCCACGGCTGCCCCACGGGTGAGCTCGCCTTGAAGATCCATCTGGTAAAGCTGTTTCGCCTTCTGACATGCTTGATGCCAAGCGTAGAGGCTTCCAAGGCCGTTCCCCGCACCGCCGGGCCAGTCTTCAGAAATGACAATCACCGGGACCTCACGCCCGTAGAGAACGGGGAGGGTATTCATTAGGCGCTTTTGCCAAAATTCTTCCAGCTTTTCATTGCTCGTAGAAACAATGAGAATATCCATTCCCTTACCGGTTTTTGAAAGAGCAATGATTCTATCTAAGTTTTGGGTCCGAACATCAGTGGTCATGGTACTTTCCTGCTGTCAGGGGCGATCCTATCATTTAATCCGTGAAAATGACCATCTTTATACTTAATAAATAAAAATATCATAAGTATGTGATAGGAGGCGAATGTATCATTATGCCTAGCAAGGAATTTATTAGATGGATGGCGGGTCCCATTGAGTGGCTTCTTCTCGTCACGCGCTCAATTATGGGTTCGAAAGAACCTGCAGTTGTTGCCAAGCAAATCGAGCAGGTGCGTGACGATGTG